>NZ_JAVJQP010000153.1:0-132270 GCF_040218875.1 Coleofasciculus sp. D1-CHI-01 | reverse complement strand
TTGTGTTTTCATGGGATAAGCGTGTCAATGTGTAGGGGCGGGTTTTACTACTATCTTTTCGATTGTACCCAAATGTAATTAAACCCGCCCTGATTCACAGGTTTTGTGTTTTCATGGGATAAGCGCGTCAATAGGTATGGGCGGGTTTTACTACTATCTTTTCGATTGTACCCAAATGTAATTAAACCCGCCCTGATTCACAGGTTTTGTGTTTTCATGGGATAAGCGCGTCAATGGGTAGGGGCGGGTTTTACTACTATCTTTTCGATTGTACCCAAATGTAATTAAACCCGCCCTGATTCACAGGTTTTGTGTTTTTCGGTGAATTGTTAGGTATGGGGGAGTTATCTTATTTCATCATAGATGATGTTTTTGTACGGTGTTTGGGTATGACAAAAGTTTTGGCTGGGTTCTTGGGGTTTGATGGGCTAAAGCCCTTACTACGAACTACGAACTACGAACTACGAACTGGGTGGAGTTTTTTGAGTTAAGTCCCATTCAATGGTGACTTTTACATTGGCTTGGGCGGTTCCTTTGGTAACGAAGGGGATTCCGGTTGACCCTCCAGTTTGTAAGCCAAATTCCAAGGCGACTTTACTCTGTGCTAGGTTATCGGTGAGTCCCTGTTTGACACTATCGAGTACGAGTTTGGAGTAACTCTTGACTGTACTCTTCATGGTGCGTTTTAATTTATTGGTTCTGTCTTGAATATCGTCAATAAAGCCAACGGCTTGCAGTTCATCACTGTCTTCCTCATCATATTGGATATAAATGGTTTCGCCATCATCGCCCATAACTTCTGTTATTCTAGTGGTCATAATTAAATATCTCCTTTAACTCATGAATGTAAGAGAGTGAAAGAAAACAGAAATAATGAAACAGCTACCATCTCCCCTACTCCGCCACAGATACAAAGCTGTTCAAGTATTTCCGCCACACTGCAAGAGTCTTCCCGCCAGGGGTTAAAACCCCAGGATAACGCTCTTACGTCACTTTCGGAAGAGCGAAGCCTGAAACCCTTCCTATGATAGAGCTTTACCTAGACTTGCATAGGTCTGATGTAACGGATTGTTCCATTCTATGCAACAATAAGTCCCGTAGTTCTGTCGTTGTCTCAATCTAAAGGAATTCGATTGTGAATCAATCCCCCAATGAAGGCACAAAAACCTTTTTGTATATTATTGGCATTTCCCTGGGTGTGGGTCTGTTACTCGCAGCATTTGTTTTGCTACTCACGGGACTCGGTGTAATTCAGCAAATTCCATCGGCTGTCGTCTGGGCGATCGTTCTCTTTTCCATTGGTATCGGTATCCTCAGCGGTCTCACGATCCGACGGTAAATTAAGTAGGTTGGTGGAAATAAACCGAACTCTCTTACGTTCTGTCACTATTTTTGAAACCTTCACGAATGACAAATGACAATACCCGCCGTTACCTTTAATTTTGTTCAACTACTTATATTATGAGTCCACCTCCCCCATCTGACACCCTAATTTATGCTTATATTTTTTCCATTTCTGTCGCTGTTACGATTGTGGTTTATATTTTTAGAGGTGTAGGCATCCTCAGCTTTATTCCAGGAGGTATTTTGTGGCTATTAATTTTACTATCTATTGCCACAGGGATTATTTACGGGGTGCAGAAAACCAAGCGGTACTAATACTCAATCAGGGTTAACGCTCCGGATGCGATCGCACCATTCGTTCGTTCGTAGTCAGCGCTTTAGTGCCTCCGGAATCCTGACTCGGGGCGGCTTTGGTTACATCTTCGTGAAACCCGCCCCTACACACTCAAAACTTTCTTATCTGCAACATTTGATTTCCGCCTCGTTGAAATTCATAAGCAACCTGCTTAATTTCCAGATTATATCCCTGTGCATTTAACTCCCTGATTACAGGTGATACGTGGGGAGATACATCTCCCGAAATATCTACCAGAGGAAAAATTCTCACCTCATTTGCCACACGACACAATTCCTGGATCGAAAGCAGGTGAAACCCTTGAGACAATAAGTCAGAATAGCTAAACAGGAAGTGAGAACAAACCGCTAAACTAAATTGACGGGTTGTAAATGGTAAACTAGGCAACTCAGCGTTAATATAGCGTCCTTGTTCAATTCCCATCGATAAATCGTCGATAAATTCTTCCATGGCTGACAGGCGAATTTCTCCCAGTTCTTCGGGTGTTCCAATTGTTTGCCACACATAGTTATCACGATTCGCTTTCACCCCATCAATCACCCTTGGATATACCTCTTGAATGCGTCTTTTAATATCAGTTGCCGAAAACTGATAGATAGGATCACAAGACATAACATTATATCCTTGGCGCGTCATCTCCGCATTAAAGCTAGCTGGTCCCCCCGCACAATCGAGTAGGGTTAATCTGAGTTCATCGGGTTGCAGGTCAAACATTCTGACATATTCGTCCAGCGAACGCCCCCAAGGAATAACGGTTTCGAGTTTAAATCCCATTTTTATTTCTCTGATAACTAGGAATGACAAAGGATAAAATACAATTTTAACTTTACCGTTTATTTAAACTATAGGCTTTTTTTATAAGTTTTTATAAAGATATTTAAATCAACTTGTCACTCTGCCCGGTTACTGGTTATAGTGAAGCCGCTCTCTTAGACTTTTGTTCAATTCAGCATCTTAACATGGGGTATCTACTGGACTATACCTATATCGAAGGCAAAACTGATGTCTCAATTGCAGCACCCTTCCTCACCGAGTTCAGGAAAAGAACCTTGGCTAGCGGCTAACTTATCCCTATTTTTTCCCGGAATTGGTCAGCTTTATACGGGAAAGATGATCAGAGGGTATAGTTTAATTATCACTCAAGTCGGGTTATATGCGTTAAGTGGATGGTTAATTTTAAGCCGAATCGGCAATATTTTTATCGGGGAAATTCTCTTAATCACCACATTCGCGTTGAGTATTTGGGGAATCTTTGATGCGTATGACTGTGCCAAGAAAGCTAATCCGCCAAGCTTTGAGAAACTCAGAACCAGTCGAAAAGATCCATGGCTGGCTGTCTTCCTCTCGCGCCTTGTTCCTGGTGCAGGTCATCTATATATTAACCGCCTGTGGTTGAGTGTTCTATTCTTTACTTTTTTTGTTACCTCGTTGCTAGTTCAACTCGTGCCGATACTCCTAAAATCTCTAGTTTTTTATCACGTTTATATCGCCTCAACAGTTCGTCGTGAACGAAATCAGATGCCAATTTTATGTATGGCGCTTGTCTCTATTCTATTTTCTATCGTAATTTCTATGCAGATGTTCTTTATTACAACACATATTGCTGATACTCACGTCATTACCACGAAGGAGATGAACCCAACGTTACACAACGGCGATCGGGTTATTGTGGATAAACAAATCTACCGTTTTCAATCCCCCCAGCGGCAAGATGTTGTCCTATTTTCACCACCGAAAACTTTGCAAGACAACCATTTTCGAGACGCCTTTGTTCAGCGAATTATTGGTTTACCCGGAGAACGGGTAGAGATTCAAAAGGGAATAGTTTATATCCAGTCTCAGCCTCTGGAAGAGAACTATCGTCAAGGAGGTTCTCAAGACACCTTTACCCCCATCACCGTTCCCGCCAATTCTTATTTCGTCTTGGGGGATAACCGGAACCACAGCTATGATAGTGAGGATTGGGGGTTTCTTCCCCGACAGAATATTCTGGGAAAGGTGACTAAACGATTTTTTCCGCCTCAACGAATGGGGATTGTTGACTAATCAGGTATAAAAGTGGCTACAGTACAGGTAGTATGGTCGATAGGTCACAGGCATGTCAAGATTGTAGGTAGAGCAGTTGCGCCAAATCGCACTGTTTCAGAAGCATCTTACCCGATAAACCTTGAGAAGCGGCTTAAATGGGCAACTGCCTGGTTAAAGAAAAGGGAGGATCTATACTGATGTCAAATCACCAGGACTTAAGTTGTATATTAACAGAAATGTTAATAGAAATAGCTCAGTGTTTCAAGAAAATTATCCGTGTTGATCGGGTTAATATTTTTTTATTATACCGATATGATCCGGAGCAGTGTCTCGTTTTAACGCCGAACTCTTCCCAACCGAAAGAGTTAAGAATTCCCAATTCTACTGGGATTGGCGGAATTGCCAATTTGCAGAGTTTTGTAGAAAATCCTTTTGAATGTCAGTTTTACCGTGAAGAACACGGTATAAAGCTACCGCGATCCTTTGATTATATCGTTTATAATTTATTATCTCTACCTTTAGCTAATAAACAAAAAAACATCGTTGCATTCGTTCAATTAATCAACAAATTAAAACCAGAGGCTAGCCCCGATCAGCCTATAGAAAAGACGATTGACAATCATGGATTTACTCAAGACGATGAAAAGCGATTTTATCAGGCAAGTGCGTGGATTCGTTCAACAGTTGAGCGATGTCAGGCGCTTTATGCAGAAATTAAAAAACAAGAGGTTTTTATTGGCTTTATTAAAGCCATTCATACAATTAGCCAAGGCGGACTAAACTTTGATGCGATCCGTCAGCTTATTATTCAAGAAGCCAATGAATTAATGAATGCCGATCGCAGTCGCTTATGGCTAATCGATCAGGAACGTCAGGAACTGTGGACAAGGGTAGAAACAGAGGAAGGTTCTCCTTACGAGAAGCGCCACGGGATTGGGGTTGGCTTTGTTGGTAAAGTAGCTGAGTCGGGAAAAGCCTTAAATATTCCCTTTGACCTCTATATCCACCCTGGTGTTGATCGGATCAAAAAAAGGGATTGCCATACCGGGTATCGTACCTGTAGTTTACTCTATATGCCTATTTTGACGCCGGATAACGAAGTCTTAGGTGTCCTGGAATTAATTAATAAAAAGAAACGGGGATATTTTTCCGCTTATGATCCCGATAGTTGGCCCATTCCACCGGATATATTTAAGGCAAGTTTTAGTCAAGCCGATCAACAATTAATGGCAGCCTTTGCGCTGCAAGTGGGGATTGCATTACAAAATTCTCGCCAATTCGCATCGCTTAGACAACAGGAACAGATTCAACGGCTTATTTTAAAGACGCTAGATAATGGCGTGATTTATACCGATGTAAAGGGGCGAATTATTACAGTCAACGAAAAAGCGCATCAGCTTCTCAAAAGCGATGAGGTAGATGGGGTGGAAGGGAGTTGGATTGGTGATTTTATTCAGGTAAAAGAGAGTGATTTTGCTCATTTAGTCCAAGGGGCTTTAACGGAACATCAGGACTATCACGCCCCTCATACGGTTATTGCTCGTGATCAGGAACAACCGATTGATTTATCGATTCGGTCGATCGCCGAGAACAACGGATCTCATCATTTTTATGGACTCGTCGTCGTTCTCAAAGAAATTAATTCCACGAGTTCCACTCAACTCCCCACCTATCACCAAGTCAGCCAGGAACTTACCCAGGAATTTTTGAGAAAATATGATATCCAGTTATTTGCCCACCCCAATGTGGCGATTTTATGTGCCGATATTCAAGGCTATACCAGCTTGATGGACGATATGGAAGCAGAAACCGTTGTTTCCATGCTCAATCACTATTGTGAACTGATGGTGGAGACTGTCTTGAAGTATCAAGGCACTTTAAATCAATATATTGGTGATGCATTAATTGCTGTCTTTGATACCTCCTTAGCCGTAAGCGATCGCGCGTGGTATGCGGTACAAGCAGCGATAGACATGCGCCAACAGTTAGCCGAGTTTAATCGTAATCATTTGACACCCCATCAGCCAATGCCGCGCCTGGGGATTGGTATTCATGCAGGGAGAATCCATCTGAACCAAAATGGTTCTCAACCCCCATTATCTGGGGATATTGTCAACTTTACTTCCTTACTCGAACAAGTCAGTCGCGATTATGGCTGCGACATTATTATTAGCGAAACAATTTATAAACATTGTCGCGATCGCGTCTGGGTGCGGGAACTGGATCGCCTCCCGGTGAAGAGTAAACCCCAATCCCTTGCCATATATGAACTTATGGGACTTCGTTCCCAATCCCTTTCGAGTCAGCAAGAACAAATTATTGACCATTATGAAAAAGGGCGTCGCTATTACCTCAACCACCAATTTGCCCTGGCAATTGGTGAATTTTCCCAGGTTTTGGAGATGGATGGCGCTGATAAGGCGGCGAGATTACATATCCAGCGCTGTTTGTATTGGCTAGACTCGCCACCGCCTCCCGATTGGGATGGGGTGTGGACATTAAGTGTTGATTGTTGATTGTTGATTGTTGATTGTTGATTGTTGATTGTTGATTGTTGATTGTTGATTCTTCACGTCGTTCGAGGAAACCTGGCGCGTGAGGTATGTAGGGGCGGGTTTTACTACTATCGTTTACGAAAGCACCTAGATGTAACTAAACCCGCCCCGACTCAATCTGTTCCCTGTTCCCTCCCCTTAGTTATTGCAAAGTTAAGCAAAGTCAGCACAATGGGAAGAAAAGCTGGAGGTGTAGCGCATGTCCGAAAAAACAAACCGACGTAAGTTTCTACTCACAGGTATGGCGGTAGCAGGTGGAATTGTGGGAAGTGCGGCGTGGAAACAACATCAACCCTCAGCTTCTCAACAGGAATCAGCGGAAACCCTCGCCATGTCAGTCTCTGGAACCACCACAATGCCGGAACGGATGTTAGGAGATACAGGGGTTTCTGTGCCTATTTTAGGCTTAGGAGGGGCAGGGAAAACACCCTTATCCAAACCGAACCAGGAAGCGGATGCGTTGGCGATTATTCAACGGGCGTTAGAATTAGGGATTCGTTACTTTGATACGGCGGCGAGTTATGGACCGAGTGAAGATTATCTGGGTAAAATATTACCAAACTACCGACAGCAGGTATTTCTCGCCAGTAAAAGCGCCGCCCGCGATCGCGATGGGGCGTGGCGAGACTTAGAGCGATCGCTCAAACGTTTGAATACGGATTATTTGGACTTGTGGCAATTGCACCACGTCTCGTTTCACGAAGAACTCGATAGGATTTTTAGTGCAACCGGGGCTGCTAAAGCCATAGAAGAAGCCAAAGCCCAAAACTTGATTAAATACTGTGGGATTACCGGACATCACGAACCCGATGTGATTGCGGCTGGATTGCAGCGTTATCCCTTTGATACTACCCTGGTTTGTATTAATGCGGCGGATAAACATCACCCCCGTCCCTTTATTCCCACCGTTTTACCCGTTGCTCAAAAGCAAAAGGTGGGGGTGATTGCTATGAAAGTCCCAGCCTATGGGCGGTTGTTTAAATCCGGTGCTTTAGACGGGATGCACCAGGCGCTGGGATATACCCTTTCTCAATCGGGGGTTCACTGTGCGGTGATTGCGGCGGAAGATGTGCCACAGTTAGAGTCAAATGTGGAGGTAGCCAGCCGTTTTCAGCCCTTGGATGAGATGGAATTAGCAGCAATTGAACAGCGCACGGCGGCGAGTTGGCAAAAGAATACATTTTTCAGGGCGTGGACTTAAGCCAACCCTCTTCTTCTTGTTGACGTAGCCAATCTGGGTCGTTAGCCTTAGTCGTATAGTTCCACATCAGTTCCCGATCTTGCCAAACATCAGCCGAGATCAGGATTTTTCCATTTTCTTCGCGATAAGGAACGCTATAAACATCAAAGACTCGCTTAATATTTTCCTGGTGTTCTGAGTTAGCAGCAGAATCGGAAATGACTAATTCCTCTTGTGAGCGAATAACTGGGCGATAGGGAACATACTGATTACTTGTGCAAGCGACTGTCAATGTTAACAAAACCAGGGAGATTGACCAATTCAAAATCACGTTTTGCATGATTATATTGCAGTTTCCAAGCTAATGTGATACATCCAAGTGTAGGGGCGCAAGGTGTCTATAATACGGTCAATATTCCGAAATCCCCGAAAAAAATTTTGTTGTCAGTTGAGTTGTTGCGATTAGAACATGGTTCTGACGTAAGGTTGGTGGGCATTGCCCACCCTACGGTACTGAAAGCCTTAGCTAGGCTTCAACTTTTACTCCTCTCCAAAAGGCAACATAGCCCTCAAAATTTTTCGCCTTCTCTTTTGCTTGAGGATAGAACCATGCTGCATCTTTATTCTGCTGCCCATCAACTTCGATGGTGTAGTAATTGGCTTGACCCTTCCAGGGACAGCTTGTATGGGTACTGCTTTCCTTAAAATACTCCTGGTTGATTGAGTCTGGAGGGAAGTAATAGTTTCCTTCGACAATTTGACAGTTGTTGCTCTCGGCGAGAACCGTATCGTTCCAGATAGCTTTAGGCATTGTTACGTTTCTTCATAAACTCTCCAATTCTCATTATGAGGTAAAGGTGCAGGGGAGTGGGGGACTCAGCCAAAAATTTTCGCCAGTTTTGGTAGTGCCAATCAGCCACTCACGTTTCAGTCTGACTCCTGTGCATCCTGAAAACTCGGAAGTTCATCTAAAGGACATTGCAAGACGCGACATAAAGCCTGTGTCTGACTAATTGTGAGTCGAGGTTCAAATCTGCCAGCTTCCCAGTTACTGACTGTCTGATCGGTGACGCCTATCGCATCAGCGACTTGTTTCTGAGTTAGTCCCAACCGTTTCCTTAGCTTCGTTAACTTACTCCCTGAACTCATTGCCTCCTAGTTCCCTTAACTTTAAATCTATTTATCTAAGTAGACAAAGCCCTAAATATATTTGTAATATAGGGTCAAGTCATGAGCCAGCGCACGAACTTTCCACGGGACGACGCTGGCTCTGGCTCCAATGACACATGGAGACAAGTCAATTATGCCTTACAAAGAACGCCTTTATCCTTGGGTGCTGGTTCGCCTGCTACCCAATATGCAACGAATTACCGTAGCACAATACCGCAACCGTTCCGATGCTGATGGGCATCTTCGCATTCTTCGCCGTCTGATGCCAAATGCCCAATTTGTGGTGATGTTTAATCCGGGTTTACCACCAGAGTACCAGCCGAACTCGCACTAGACCACCGATTTAAGGGCGTTAGAGATAACAAACCTGCCTTCACCCTATCGATGTGAGGGCGGGTTTGATGAAGCGTTATCGCTGCTACAAACGTTATTCCCTGAACCCGTCTCTACACAGATACACTGAAAATCTCATGTCTGCCTTATTTCGCCGCATCCAACCCGCTAAAAAATTCCGCATCACCAAGCGCCAAATCGCTAAATTTCTGAGAATTCCTAAATCCATGATTGTTAACGTCCAATGCTGGTGTTATGTTATTTTTGTCCATCGTAAAGACCGAGGTGGACAATTTATCAGCTACCGTCAAATGGAACAATGGAAGAATGCGATCGCCTTTCATCTACAGCAATGTTCCACCAAAGACCAGCTACAACAGTTGTGGAGTGCGATCGCCTTTGATCATGCCAAGTACTGGAAACAGTACCCAGCTTATGTCCTGCCCTTCCTACAAAGGATAACACGGGACTTATTTTTACCAAGGATTCCCCACCACGGTGAAAGATGCCCAATAATACGGATGGGTTAAATCTTGTGATTGGGGCAGTTCAGAGGGTAACAAAATCGTTCCCGCCGACGTAATCAGTTGACCATTTTCCAGTTTAGTTTGCCCCTTAAGCATATCGATTTGCACCTGTCGTAAGGCTTCGGCTTTAATTGGAGCGGTTTTTAACTGATCATAAAATTGGGTCATTAGTGCCAATGTGCCTTCATCGCTGACATACCACAAACTGGCTAAGGTTGATTTGACTCCCGCTTGCACCGCTAATCCGGCAAAGCCTAATTCGGCGTTTTCATCCCCTAATGCAGTACGACAAGCACTGAGTACCAGTAATTCTACAGGAGGATTATTCCATCCTAATTCTGGCAATTGATCAAGGCGTAGCTTACTATTCCATAATTGGATGTAGGAATTGCTGATCGCACCGGGGCGAAAATCAGCATGGGTGGCGAGGTGAATAATCCCAAAGGGTTGTTTTTTCCGTTGGGCTTTCAGATTATCTAGGGTAAAGCCTTCATCTAGGAAAAATTGACCTTGCCATAGTTTCTGGGTAATCGCTTCTAATTCCACAGGAACGGCGGGTAAAGGTTTTTGATCACTAAATTGTGCTGCCCCCATTGCCAATACTTGGCTATCTTGCAAACTTTGGAAGCGAGTATCAGTAAGGCTTAAACTGGGCATAATTCCGACACTATAATTCTCGATTAAGAATTGTTGTTCATTGTGTAGGGCGGCTACGGGAATGGAACGTAAACCCCTATCCATCACAAACACCAAGTTTTGAATGCCTTGGGCTTGTAAGTCAGCTTCTAATGGCGTAATTAACCAGTCGTAGAGTTGTTTTCCTGGGGCTAAGTAACCCTTAGTATCTCGGACATTGGTTACACTTCGTTGAAACTGTTGCGCCACTTGTAAAACTTCAGCACGGGTGATAGGTATGGATTTGTGAATCGGTTCTCCCTGGGCGGTAACTAAGACGAGATCCAATTGATCATTGTCTTGGGGGGTAGCTGATTCAGAAGAGATGCTACTGGGGACAAACATGACATAAATTAATGCGGGTTTGACACCTGTTTCTTGGGCAATATCCTGCAAAAGTTGACGCGCCTCAGTTAAGGTGAGAATTTGAGTCCCTGATTTACCCAGATAGGTTTCAAATTCCTGCGTATACGCCGCATCAATTGTGCCAAATACGGTGTCAATTGTTACAGATGGCACGTCGGTTTCTACCGGAGGTTGTGAGGGGGACTCTTTTTGCAGAATCAGCGGATTTTCGGCTGACGATTCACTGGGGGGTTCGGGTGTAATTGTTTCGGGCGTAATCAGTTGAATCTGACTCGGTGCAATTCCCTGAGTATAGGGATTAGGATACAAACCCTCGGTAATTTGATTATCGCTTCCGGTTGCGATCGCGCCTCTGGTTCCATTCTCGTTATTATAGTCTTGCCCGACGGTGAAGGGGATACCAAAATTCCCTCCTTGATGGCGGATGATCACTGATCCGCCGCCATTCCCGCCTGCGGTGGAAATACTGGTAGTTGTATTGGTGCGATCGCTAAATGTCTCGGTGGCGCGGAAAAATTGTTCTGTGGTAATATCGACGTTACCACCTCTGCCATTACTGCCACCTTGAGCATTAATCGAATCCACTTCGATATCGTTTTCTGGATCTAAGGTGACATTCCCCCCATCGCCCTGAGTTGCACTGGAATTGATCGCACCTGCTTGGATCTCCGTTTGGGCTTCTACTGTAATATCTCCGCCTTGATTTACTCCCGACGTATTCAGATTTCCGGTAGTGACAGCCCTTTGATTACTGGTGAGAGAAATCCCCGCATTCGCCGTAATATCGTTTACTTTAATCTCTTGATTCGCCAGCAGGCTGACAGTAGCATTATCCAATCCGGTAATTGTGCCTGTGGCGGTGATGGAACCTAAACCTGTTGGTGATAGGATAGATACCGGATCACTGAAGGTAAGATTGCCATTGAGTGCGATCGCGCCACTGCCATTTTCCCTGCCAATCCTGAGACTCTGGAACCCGTCTTCAAACACGCCTCCGGTGAGAGTAAAGTCTTGAGTGGGATTCAGCGGTTGCAAAACCAGATTAGTATTTGAGCCCGTTACCGTTGCACCCAAGGTAATCTCTGATGCGGTTAGGGATAAATCCGATAAGACGGCGAGGGTATCTTGGATGCTTAAACGATTCGCGGTAACATTTCCATTAAATTGGGTGGTTCCCCCTGCGTCAGTTGTTAGGCTATTTAACGGGGTAACACTACCCACAGCATCAGAGAATGTAGTGGTTCCGGTACTGAAGATACGTAAAGTGCGATCGCCCTCTACGATGCCATCAAATCTGATATTACCACCTGCCGTATTCAGGTCAACATCACCACCTAAATTAACCCTGTCTCCTAAGAACGTGAGAGTATTACCTGCTGTTGTGATATTAAAATTAAGGGTTGTCGTGGCAGCATCAAGGGTAATCGCGGCATTATCTTCACCCATCAGCATACCATTAAGCACAATTTCCCCACTAGGCGACTGAATCGTCACGGGATCATTGAACGTACTATTATCCAGTGTAATTGTGCCACTCCCTGATTCTCGTCCAATGGTTATACTCTGGAAACCCTCTTGGAATATCCCACCATTTACACTAAAGTCTTGGTTCGGATTTAGCGGTTGCAGAGTTAAGGTTTTATTGGTGCTTGTCTCAATTGAGTTCAAATCAATTTCTGCGGCGGTTAGGGATAAATTAGATAGCACATCTACCGAATCTTGCAAATTCAAGCGATTCGCCGTGACATTCTCATTAAATTGAGTGATTCCATCACGATTAGTGGTGAGAGTATCGAGTGGAGTAGAACTACCAACCGCGCCGCCAAAGGTGGTTGTCGCTGAACTCGATAGTGTCAACTTATAATTGCCATCAACCGTACCTTGAAAGCGAATCGGATTACTACCACTGTTGAGAGTAACATCATTACCGAGTTCAACACTGTCTGTATTAAACGCTATACCTCCGCCTCCCGTGGTGATATCAGCATTTAGGTTAGTCGTTGCACTATTGAGTGTAATTGAAGCATCATCTATACCCGTAATCTTGCCATTAATCAGGATGACACCATCAGGCATTTGAATTGTTACGGGATCACTGAACGTGAGATTGCTTAAATCAATTTGTCCGCCGCTATTCGTACTGCGAATTGTCAGACTCTCGAAACCATCTTGGAATCCCGTTTCCTCGGAGGAATTCCCTGATCCGACTAGGCTAAAGATATCAGTAGTATTTGACGATTGAAGGATCAGATTTTGATTGGTTCCCGTAATCGTTGAGCCGAATTCAATTTCATCCGCCGTTAACGATAAGTCTGACAGCACCTCTACTGCATCTTGGATGTCGAGTTGATTAGCGGTAATATTGTTATTGATTTGGGTTGTTCCCTCGTTATCTGTCCTAAGGGTATTCAAACGGCTGATGCTGCCAAGTTCACCTGTAAATGTCGTTTCTCCTGGATTTAATACGGTCAAATCATACGTCCCATCAACCGTGCTATTAAAGTTAATTTGACTATTTCTACTCGTGCTTATCGTCAGATCAGCCTTTAATTCAACACTTTCCATAAAGTCGATTGCTGGAGGAGGCTGCATTCCGCTTTGGGTCAACGTTAGTGTTGAATTCGACAGCACTTCTACCATGTTGTTAAATTCTAGCTGGTTGGCAGTTATATCACGATTGATGATCGTTTTTCCGTTAGCGTCCGTGCTGATAATATTTAATGAATTTAGACTGCCAACAATACCATTAAATAGTGCTGTCCCCGTGTCCGTATTTAAACTTAAATCATAATCTCCATCAACCGTGCCATTCAAGGTAACATTACCACCACTGGTATTGAAACTAACATTGCCCCCAAGCTGGAGAGGGTTATCTAAGATTAGATCATTACTTCCGGTGTTTATAGTTATTGTTTCTGTTTCCAATGGCTGAAGCTTAAGAGTACCCATTCCTCCAATAAAGGGTACTTTAGGTGGGAAACTAGGACTTTCTGCTGGCTTAAGCTGAATTTCATCACTGGTTAAGTTAATGTTACCATCTAAGTCACCATTTGACCGAATGCCCCGGGTAATAATGCTGGTTGCTTCAACCGCAATATCGCCACTTTCACCCGCACCATCACAGGTAATATTACTACAGGATTCTATTGTTCCTTCATTTCCTAACGGACCTGTGGTGTCAATTACACCATCGCCATTGATCTTGATCGTGATTTCTCCGCCATTTGCACCACTTGTCTGGATATTTCCACTGTTAATATTCCCTTCAGCCGTGATAGTTATATCGCCTCCATCACCCGTAGTATCTCTGCCTCGGGAAAGAGCATTCGTCATGCTGATAGTACCACCAGCATCAAGGGTAATATTGCCGCCATTATCCCCTCTTGAATCGATATCACTACCACCAGCATTGCCAATTTCAATATTGTTTTCGGCGTTGAGGAGAATATCACCCCCATCACCAGTCACATTGGCTCTGGATTTAATCGGAGAGGTTCTGATATTTCCGCGAGACTCAATCGTAACCGATCCCGCATTACCCAAATCACTGCTGACATCGATTTGTCCAGCTTGAACACTCCCAGTTAAATTATTGGGATTGTATTTATTCGTTAATAAAACTATACTGTTTGGCTGACTAATGCTGACATTACCAACTATAATATCAGCATTTGTTGCAGTAGTGAACGTGGGAGTTGGTAGTCCTGTACCAATCAGTTGATTTCCTGGATCTCCGCCTAAAACTCCCCAATCAATGCCTGCTCTAATATCTAACGTTGGGTTAGTACTACCATCAATTTGTAACGTTGTTCCATCGGACAACGGGACATTGGCTAAACTCGCAAGAAACGGATTAGCGTTATTCGGATTAATCGTATTATCTTCTGAATCTGTCCCCGTGATGGTAACATTTCTTATCCTTACCCGACCCCCGGCTAAAATATGTAGCGAAGCCCCGGTATAGTTTCCTAATCTGACATCACCAGAAGCTAAAATAATTGGATCATTAGGACTCTCCAAATCTCCTTCACTACCATCCAATTGTTCAATGCGAAAATCGCCGCCTGCTGAATAGTGAGCATCTCCGCCTATGGTATTACTAGAACGGAACACCATATTCCCACCAGAGAAGAAACCACTGGCGGCATGATTCAAGGCAAAAATATCAACATTTTGACTACCCTGAACAGTTAAATTATCCCCCGCTTGGGCAATAAATGGATTTGCCACACTATCCCGCACCCGTACCGTATCCTGTGCCAATAGCTGCAAATCCCCCGTTGTGGTTAAATGACTCTCCACCAACGTGAGATTATTCTCTGCTGAAAGTAACGCCGTTCCCCCCGTTACCGTCTTGGCAACCAGATCACCATTATCAATCGCAATCCCTGAACCCGTTAGGGCTACTTCACCCTGTTCATTCACCGACAAACCTGTGGCGTTACTAACGTTTCCTCCCGTTAGCAGTTGTGGAAGCGAAAGAGGAGTAAACGGCACTTCCGTCGCCGCCGCCGGAACCTCTAAACTCAGCAAATGTCCCGCTTGGCTAATCCGCACCCACTGATTACCAGGAACCGTGGTGACGGTAATTTGACCCTCTGGGGCGACTAATTCACCCGTACTCACAACCGTACCGCCAATTAGACTGAGATTCTGTTCAGAATTGACTTCGAGTGTGCCTGTATTAACAATCGAACCGGGTTCAGGCGTATTAAAGACAAAGCCATTGGGCGTTCCCACCAGAGACGTGTAGTCATTGATCCCGGTAGCATTAAATAAGTTATCGCCAAAACTAATCCCGGTAGCGGTTGTGGCGGTAAAGGCGGCGGGGACATTTAATTGAGCCTCATTGCCAAAGATAATACCCGCCGGATTCATCAAAAACAGATTAGAAGTCCCGCCACTAACTTGAATTAACCCATTAATCACCGATGGATCACCACCAGTAATTCGTGAGAGAATATTCTGTATCGATGGGTTGGATAAAAAATTGGCAATTTGTCCCGAATCTAAACCAAACTCACTAAAACTGTGGAAGAGATTCGCGCCATCTCCTGACAATTCCCCCCCCTCAATATCGAAGCGGTTTCCCTCTTGATTCACAGTCGTATCGGTACTGTCATCGGAAACAATAGGTTGGGTTAACCCCGATGACATGAACCCTAGGGTGGTTAGGGATAAGGTTAGGGTTGACAGTAGTTTCAGGTAGATGGGGGCTGACATAGACTTCTCCTGAGGGAGGTAATTCCTCTATAGTTTTCTAGGGTTGGATTTGCCAATGGTAGAACTGGTTTGGCTCAAATACACCCATCCTTTGCGAATCGACGCGAGGGAAAGGATGAGATTTAAACTCGTTACCTTACCCTGGTTTCGCGTTTGGTTGATCTGGCAGGCACACCCTAGATTGTCAGGTTTCCCGAATATCGAGAATTACTGGCAGAATTTTTCCACACAGCGAACAAATAGTTCTACTCCCATTGCTAACACAGTTTCATCAAAATCAAACCGGGGGTGGTGATGGGGATAGGCTAAATCTTTACTGGGGTTCGCTGATCCCAAAAAGAAATAGCAACCCGGTACAGCCTCTAGGAAAAATGACATATCTTCCCCGCCCATGGTTTGGCATTCGGGTACGATTCCTGTAGGGGTTTCGACGACTTCTTCAGCTACGGATCGTACCAATTCGGCTATCTGTGCGTCATTGATTACAGGCGGATAAAGCGGCTGGTAGTCTAGTTCATACTGCGCCCCGTGACTCTGACAAATACCTGCAATCACTTGCTCGATACGCTGGCTGAAATACCCTGCCAATTGCGGATTAAAATAGCGCACTGTGCCGCTCATTTTGGCGCTGTCAGCAATGACATTAAACGCTGTACCAGCTTGAAACATTCCCACCGTAACCACGGCTGATTCAATTGGGTCAACATTACGAGCCACAATGGTTTGCAAGGCGTTGACCACTTGAGTGCCAATGACGATCGCGTCTAGGGTTTGATGTGGCATTGCCCCATGTCCCCCCTTGCCTAAAATTTTACACTGAAATCGTTCGCTTGCTGCCATTAAAGCACCATGGCGAACGCCAACAGTTCCTAGGGGCAAATTGTTCCACAAATGTAGCCCAATAATAGCATCCACATCCGGATTTTTTAAGACGCCAGCTTCAATCATCGGTTTAGCGCCGCCGGGTCCTTCTTCAGCGGGTTGGAAAATGAACTTGATGGTTCCCGCAAAGTCTTGGCGATGTTGGGAAAGATAGAACGCCGTACCTAATGCGATCGCGGTATGTCCATCATGACCGCAAGCGTGCATAATTCCATCATGTTGCGATCGGTAGGGAACCTGGTTTTCTTCCTGAATCGGTAAGGCATCCATATCCGCCCGAATCGCTAACACCGGACCTATGCGATCGCCCTCGATTGTAGCAACGATCCCAGTTTGGGCAATACCCGTTTGATGCTCAATTCCCCACTCCTGTAACTTTTTGGCAACAAATCCAGCCGTTAGGTGTTCAGTAAACCCTAATTCCGGGCGTTGGTGAAAGCACCGCCGCCACTCAACAAGTTGAGATTGCAAGGCGCGAATTTCACCTCGGATCTGAGAACCGTTAACGGTAGGGGGAGTAGAAGGGGTAACAACCATAATTGCTTAACAACTTGTAATACTATACTTAAGATGACAAGATGCCTCCGGAGCAAATCTGGAGGTATCTTCCTTTAATAGTAAATCCGGGTTACTCCTGCCTTTTTAGTGGAGACAAGGCAGAAGGCAAAACAGACACATTGCCAAGGACGCTAGTAGAGACGTTGCATGCAACGTCTCCAGGTTCCGGTGGAACGTCTCCATGAAACGTCTGGCAGCAGAGGAAGCCGATCTGTAGGGGCGGGTTTAGCCGCTCGATTTGGCTTGTCACCAATAACTGAACAACAAAACCCGCCCTTTATTCAAGCCATTTTCCTACCCAACACTCATCAACCAGAAAATCTGCTGTAATCTCGGTGGGTTACGGCGGATAGTTCATTGATGGGTTATCGCCTCAATTAAATTCCGCCTAACCCACCCTACAAATTTATAACCCAGCAGCGATTTCAATGACGATCTCCACCGTTAACTTTTATTGTGCCTACCTACTTATCTGCTGTCACCACGCGATCGCGCCCTTGGGCTTTAGCCTGGTAAAGTGCCCGATCCGCCGCCGCAATCAGTTCCTGTGCCGTGGAACCATGTTCAGCAAACGCCGCCACACCCACAGAAATCGCGATCGCATCTAAGAGTTGATGGTGATACTCGATCTGCAACTCTTTAACATCTTGGCGAATTTGTTCTGCCCGTTGCTTGCTATCAGCCAGTGAAGCATCGGGCAAAATTAGCATTAATTCCTCACCCCCATAACGACAGGCAATATCCGACGCCCGAATACTTCGTTGTAAAAATATGCCTAATTCTCGTAACACAGCATCCCCGGCTTCATGACCAAAGGTATCGTTAAAATGTTTAAAATGATCAATATCCAACATAATAATTCCCATCGGTTGCTGATGACGCTGCGCTCGATGAATTTCCCGCTCTAGAGACTCTTCCATATAACGCCGATTAAATAGCCCAGTCAGCGCATCTCGAATACTCTGTTGGGAAAGCGTTTCCCGTAGTTTCAAATTGGCTAACGACAGGGCTAAATGCTCCGCTACTGTTAAAGCTAACCGTTGTTTCGCCTCAGTTAATTGTCCCCGTTCCTGGGAACTAATATATAAAATTCCTAACGCTTTTCCCTGTGCCATCATCGGCACACAAAAAGATTCTAAGGGAGAACTATCTGAATGAATATGGGGACAGCGTAAACCGGATTGTGGCTGGGTTACCAAATGGGGGCGTCCCCGACGTAATGCCCAACACGATTTCGGCGAAAACAGCGTCTGACTCGCCAAAACGATTCCCCAAGTTGCCATGGCTTCTACCCAATTCTCAGAGGGATTAATTACAAACACTCCCCCTGAACTCCCTGGAAACAAAGGAGCCACTAATGTCGCGATCGCGTTATATGCCTCATCAACCGTTAAACAGGCTTGGAGAAAGTCACTCAAGTCGCCGAGTAACACCATTTCTCGGTTGCGGCTACCCAGTTCATTCACCCGCCCTGTTAGTTGTTCATTCAGCCTCTGCAACGTCGCTTGTGCCTGTTTGCGATCGCTGATATCTTGGACTACGCCAATATAAGATTTCGGTTCACCCTGACTATTGCGGATCAGCGACCCACTTAAATTCACCCAAACCTCAGATCCATCTTTACGAAGATAGCGTTTTTCACGGGAGAAGGTGTCAATTTCTCCTGCCAATAACTGATTCAGGCAAGTGAGTTCCTGATCAACATCATCGGGGTGAGTAATGTCTTTGCACGTCTTGTTTTGCAGTTCCTCTGCACTATACTGCACTAAGTCGGTAAACTTTTGATTAAACCACAGAAACTGACCCGATAACGTCGCTTGGACAATGCCGACAGCCACTTGATTAAACATACTCCGGAAGCGTTTCTCACTCTCTCGCAACGCTTCCTCAGCTTGTTTGCGTTCTGTAATATCCCGATTACTCGCTCGTACCCCCAACCAACGCCCCTCAGCACTGTGGACAGATTGGCAAATATGAGAGATCCAACGCAACTCTCCGGTTTTAGTTAGGATGCGAAAATCAATTCCTGACACCCTCTGAATTACCGCCGTGGCACACCCATGTTGGACAAATTTTTCTCGATCCTCTGGATAGATAATCGACTCTAATAAACTGGCGTCCTGGAGAAAATCATCGACACAATACCCGGTAATCCGTTCACAGGAAGGAGATATATAGAGAAACTGACCGTCCGGGTTCAGCCAATATTCCCAGTCATACGTAAAGTTAGCAACCGTCCGAAATCGTTCTTCGCTTTGTCGCAGTTCCTCCTCGGCTTTTACTCGCTCGGTGACATTATCGATCGCAAATACGACACCCTTTAACTGACCCGCTTGGTTAAATAAAGATGTTCCGTTAATTGACAGTAATACTCGGCGTCCATTATCTCGTTCAATGGTATAGCGTAGGTCATTAACCGCCTGATTGGTTTTCACCAAATGCCAAAATGGTAACTGTTTATACTTAATTAAATTCCCTGACTCATCCTGATTGTACCAAGTCAGCTTATCTTGATAATCTGGGCAAAACTTTTCCGACTTTAGACCTAAAATCTGTTCCGCTTGATGGTTAATCAGCATGATTTGTCCCTGAGAATTCACCCAAATGATCCCCACAGGACTGGTTTCCATAACACGGGATAATAGATCAAACTCTTGCTGTAATGACGCTTCTATCCCTTCACGTTCCTGAATTTCCTGTTGAAGTTGAGCTGTGCGCTGTTGCACCCGACTTTCGAGTTCTTGATTTAACTGACATAATTCAGCTTCGGCTTGTTCACGGGCAAGGTGGGTGCGTAACCCCTCAATACCAGAGGCTAAATCATTCGCTAATTCTTTCAATAACTGCACCTCTTCCGGCGCAAATGCTCCGGAGTTCACGGCGTAGATAGTTAACACACCCAACGGTTGATCTTTAACCTGTAACGGTAGAACAATCAACGCCCCATAACCTTGTTGTAAGGCGTGCGATCGCCAGGGTGTAAACTTTGGATCAGTCTGAATATGGCGACAAACTATCGATTGTCCAGTTTGCCAAACGCTATCAACAGGAGATTCACCTGAGCATGGGTTAAACTCAGGCATAACAAATCGTTCTAGATACTGCTTATTTTCAGAATTATTTAGTTCAAACTCTTCCGTCTGATCTTTTCTGTCTTCTGCCTTCAAAGAGCCTTCTGTCCTCTGCCCTTTACCTTCTGACTTCTTGAAGTCTTCTGCCTTATTTAACGCTTCAAATCCAGCTACAGGTTGCACTGTTTGGCACGTATCGTCAGTTGTCAAGCCAACCCAAGCCCCCCGATACGCCCCTACCTCCACAATCAGACGACAAATCTTCTGGAATAACTCAGATTCCTGGGTGGCACTCATCAATATTCGGTGGGATTCACTTAGGGTTTTGAGAATACGGTTTAAAGTTGGCAGAATCCCTTGCGTTTGTTGGCACTCCCTCAGTTCCATGGGGGTCACTTGATCCCAAATTTTCCCAGCTTCCCCAGCTCCCTCTGCTCCCCAGACGTAGCATGCTACGTCTCTACATGCTCCCTCTGCTCCCCAGACGTAGCATGCTACGTCTCTACATGCTCCCTCTGCTCCCTCATCGCTATTTTGTCGCAGATGCCGATTTTCAGCGTGGAGTGAGGAAATGATTTGACGCTGTTGATTCAGTTGCTGCTGTAAGTCTTGAATAAAGTGATACAACTGGGCTGAGTCGAGGGTTTGTAGGATACTGGTTTGAGTAACCATACCCAACAGTTCTCCTTGATGACTACAGACTCCTAATTGCTGCACTCGCCACTGCTGCATTTTCTGATGAGCTGTCCATAACGACTCTTCTGGATTCACACACAATAGGGGAAAACTCATCAGTGTATAAGCTGGCAAGTTTAAATCGAGTTCCAATGCCTGAAATTGGACAATATCTCGTTCAGTAATGATGCCAAGTGGAACAAAAAATGCTCTTGAATCTCCTGATTGTGACAACGTTATTGGCTCTGCACTTCTATTTTCTTGTTGTTCACAAATGACGACATAATTAACTCCATGCTCTGCTATTTGTTGCGCTACAGTTAGTACAGAACTCGTGGGGGTAATGTTAATTATTTCAGGTGTCATGACGTCTGCTACTCGACGCCTTTTCAACAGTTCCATTGATGGCATAGCGTGGTGCAAACTCTCAGGTGTGACAACTCCTACCACTTGATTGTCATCATTGACAATGGGTAAGTGGCTAATACCATGGCACTCGAATAAATTCAGCATTTTGAAACCATCCCGCAACTCGGATTGCTTCAGCGTAATCACTGGCTGAGTCATCACTTCAGCAACAGGAAGATTTTCTAGAGGACTTCTCTCCGCTACAATTTGAACCAAATCTCGCAACGTTATCACTCCGACTAACTGCCCGTTTTCTATAACTAAGACACAGCTTCCATCTGTTCTGTCGCTATAACTTGAACCCAAAGATCCTGTACCCGATGGGAATGGGCAGGTGTGGGTTCCTGGATTTAGGAGTGCGATGACATCGCTCAGACAGGTGTCTGGTGTAACAGTCAGCGGATGGTGTTCAATCGCAGACATTAAGGTGATCATTTTTCATGTGTTATGAGTCATTTGTTATGAGTCATTAGCCCTTGTGTGGACTAGGATGGCTTAAATTCTTAACTGTAAAGCTACTTAATCGGGGATTGATTAAGGGAATACGTCACGTAGATGACCCAAGGAATTATTAAGCTAATTTTCCTTGATATTCGCCATGATGTTGATATACCTGTTACAGAAATCAGCTATTTCAACCGATTTTATTCAATTCTTAAAACAATACCAGGATTTTTCGGTAAGTCGGTTGGTGGCAATACACCGAACTAGGTTAAGTTCTGTAAATGCTGCTCAAATCCCTATATAAAACGTAGCTTGCGTCTCAAGGGAAGCGACTGTGACGATCCCTGCCGTTAACTTTAATTTCCACACCTACTGACATTAGAACAATCGCTCTAGTTCTAACTCAGATGCCACTTGAGCCAATTTGCTCAGATCAGTGGGATCAGCTAAGTGGGGCAGAATGCCTAAAATGGGAACCTGTGTCAGTGACTGAATCAACTCAATGGGAGTCCAATCAGCAATCTCTTCTGCTGAACGAGGCTGAACACAATTGAGGATAATTCCTTTGAGGTGAACGCCCGACTGACGCGCTAAGGCGACAGTTGCTACGCTTTGTGCGATCGCGCCCAGTTCCACAGGCACCACAATGACACTCGGTAATTTCCAATCTCTGGCGATATCCGCCACGGTTAACTCATGGGTTACAGGTGAACCCAGTCCCCCTAGTCCTTCTACTAAAACAACATCCCGTTGCTGCTGGAGGCGATTCAATGCCTGCCAGACTATTTTTAATTCTATCGGTCTTTCTTCCCGTTCCGCCGCGACTGGTGGGGCGACAGGGTGGCTAAATTGTAACGGGGCAATCTCTTGAGGGGTTTGATCCAGGTTGAATTGCTGGTGATAATGTTCCCAATCCCCGGTTCCCGTTTGCATCGGCTTGAAAATTCCCAGACGTTTTTGCGGGTAATAGGTTTGCCAATAAGCGGCAAGGGCAGTGGTTAATACTGTTTTGCCTGCATCAGTATTTGTACCCGTAATCAGTAGTGTTTGGGTCATGATAGAAGGGAATAGGGAATAGGGAATGACGAATGACCAATGACCAATGACCAATGACCAATGACCAATGACCTAAGGATTGGTGAGACTAACACCCAAGGTGAAATTGCTGGGTCTTTGGGCAATCACATCAATGATATAGTTGCCCCCTTGAGGCAATTGTGCCTGCCAAAAGTTGATGTTTGAGGCATCTTCAATTAACTGACCATTAGGATTGCGGATATTTAAGGTGACATCACCTTGAATAACTTCTACCGCTAGTTGCTGATTGGATTCCACGTTGACGCGATACCGTTTTACCCGTTGCGGTGCGGTTTGACCTTGAAACTGAATTGCCTGTTCTCCTTCAGGAATTATCAGCCGTTCGGTTTCGTAAGTGGGAGAAGGAGAGGGGGATGGCGATGGCGATGGCGATGGCGACGGAGATGGCGACGGAGATGGCGATGGAGATGGCGATGGCGATGGCGACGGAGATGGCGATGGTGTGGGTTCGGGGGCTTCCGTTAAGTCTAAATTGAGTTGGTACTCAGTTTCTGGAAGTTCCGGAATTAAACTTAATTGAATCGTGTATTCTCCGGTATAGGGAAGTTGACCTCGCCATTGCTGTACCCGTGTGGCGCGATCGCTTACTGGTTGATTATCGGGTCCAAGGACGGTCATGTAAACGCCTTCCGTGGGAATAAAAGCCTCTAACGTCTGGTCTTGTTCCGCCTGAATCTGGTAGTTAACAATAGTATTCGGCTGTAATGATCTCTCGATAGACAGTTCTCTACCAGGAGACAAAGCCAGAGTTTGACTATAGACTTGGGGTTCGGTGGGAGTGGGTGAAGGTGAGGGAGATTCAGTTTCGGTGGGTAAAGGAGACGGAGACTCCACAATTGTTTCTGGGGGAGTCGGTTCCTGTCTTAATCGATTCGCAATTGCCCAAGAACCCAACCCTGCAATCACGGCAAGTACTGCACCAATTGCCACAACCATCCCAGGCTTTTCCCAAATCGAGTCATTACTGGGTTCAGGAATCACGGGTTCTGATTGCGCGGGTGGTCTTGCGGGTGGTGTCTGCGGTTCCGGACGTCGTCCTACGGCTACGGTTGCCATACCGGAAGCGTTGGCGTTTGGTTCTGGTGTAGAGGCGGCTGGAGGGGGTGGAGATTGCAGCGCTTGTAATACATCTGTTGCAGATGGATAGCGATCGCCCGGTCTGTAACTTAGCATCCGGTTCAGAATCCGGGCAAATTCATCACTTACCGTCACCCACCGTTGCCAGTTCCAGGTTAACTGGGTATTATCCAGTAACTCCCTGGGTTCTTTGCCTGTCAGTAGCACCACGGCGGTAACGGCTAGGGAATAGAGGTCACTACTGGGATAGGATTTTCCGGTTTGAATTTGTTCGCTGGGAGCATAACCCAGTTTACCAACCGTTGTGGCTGGGGTTGCCATATCCGGCGACTGCAAACGGGTAGCGAGTTCCTTTACCACACCAAAATCAATTAATACCGGGAGTTGGTCGCCCTGGCGCAGAATAATATTATCGGGAGTAATATCGCGGTGGATGATCCCCTTAGTGTGAATATGTTCTAATACGGGCAATAATTGCTGGAGTAGCTGTTTAACTTCGGCTTCGGAGAAGACGGGGTTACCCATGGGTGTATTTTGAGGCGGTGTGGGAATCCCTACGGCTTCCGTGCTGGATGTGGAATTGCCCGCTAGTTCTTCTAAGCGCTCATTGAGTAACTCGCGATAGGTTTTCCCCTCAACGTAGTCTTGTGCCAAGAAAAACCGTCCATCCTCCTCAAAGGTAGCTCGAAATTCCGGCACTTGCGGGTGTTTGATTTGATAGAGGGTGGTTGCCTCCCGTTGGAACAGTTCTTTGGACTTCTCCAAGGTATAGGCTTCAGTCTGAGGCGGAATCAATTCTTTGAGGACACAAAGTTCTTTAAACCGATTCAGGTCTTCCGCCAGGTAGGTTCGACCGAATCCCCCTTGACCCAGAACCCTGGTCAAGTGGTAACGGGCTTGCAGAATAGTTCCAGAGGCGATCGGTTGTTCCATGAGCTTGTGAATTGGAGTTTAGGGGAAAACAGGATGGTCTACCCGTCTAAATTTTATGAGAAGACGGTCACTTCCTGGCATTTATTACAGTTATTTTATCTGTGACTCTTGAGGAGACCCTCTTTTCAGTGGATAGTTAGACTAAATAGTCGGACAAAAGAAAATGAAATTGTATTAAGTTTTGTAAATAATCCTCAAACCTTTACATAAGACCAATGACCAATGACCAATGACCAATGACGATCCCCACCGTTAACTTTAATTGTCCCCACCTACTTAGAACCATAGACAACAGCAAATGTTAAGATTGCCTTGAAATGAGCTTCGAGGGTCTGCTGTGAGCCGTTCTGCAACGTTAACGCTTCAGCCTGCGCTGCCGCTAATCGCGGATAATAATCGTCTCCGACTGTTTTCTGGGTCTGCTAATGTTCCACTAGCACAAGAAGTTGCTCGCTATTTGGGCATGGACATTGGACCAATGGTTCGCAAACGATTTGCCGATGGCGAGTTATACATCCAAATTCAAGAATCCATTCGTGGGTGCGACGTTTACCTAATTCAGCCGAGTTGCCATCCGGTAAACGATAACCTGATGGAATTGCTGATTATGATCGACGCCTGTCGGCGAGCATCCGCACGACAGATTACTGCTGTTATTCCATACTACGGTTATGCCAGAGCCGATCGCAAAACCGCAGGGCGAGAATCAATTACCGCTAAGTTAGTGGCAAATTTGATTACTGAGGCGGGCGCGAATCGGGTATTAGCCATGGATTTACACTCTGCCCAAATCCAAGGGTATTTCGATATTCCCTTCGATCATGTCTACGGTTCTCCAGTAACCTTAGACTATCTGGCGAGTAAACAATTACCTGATCTGGTGGTTGTTTCCCCTGACGTGGGTGGCGTAGCTAGAGCCAGGGCTTTTGCCAAAAAGCTGAATGATGCGCCCTTAGCCATTATTGACAAGCGACGACAAGCGCATAATGTGGCAGAGGTTATGAATGTGATTGGAGATGTCAAGGGCAAAACGGCTGTTTTGGTCGATGATATGATTGACACGGCGGGGACTATTGCTGCAGGTGCCAAGATTCTGCGTCAAGAGGGAGCTAGACAAGTGTATGCTTGTGCGACTCATGCCGTCTTTTCGCCACCTGCGATTGAACGCCTCTCCAGTGGAATCTTTGAAGAAGTGATTGTCACTAATACGATTCCAGTAGCCCAAAACAATCACTTTGAGCAACTGACTATGCTTTCTGTCGCCAACTTGCTAGGAGAAACCATCTGGCGTATTCATGAAGACAGTTCGGTAAGCAGTATGTTTCGTTGATACAAACCGCCGTAGGGGTTTGGTTACCAAGCCCCGACTAAACGTTAGCGATAAAACCCGCCCCTACCCAATATTTAACAATGTCGCGGAAGTCCTCACTCTCAACGATAGTAGGGTGAGGATGGACAGCGGGAAATTGAGGCACGAAATTTCCCATCTTCCGGATCAGCTTACCCTAAATAGTCTATAGTGGTAAGAGGGGGGAAAGGAGGTGAAAGCGATGCGACATCAAGCCGTCAAAGTTAGACTATATCCGACAACTGAACAACAAGTGATACTAGCTCAACACTTTGGCTGTAGTCGCTGGTGGTGGAATTATGCACTCAATTTGTGCATTGAAACTTACCAGTTAACGGGTAAAGGCTTGACACGTTCAGCATTAAACGCATTTTTGCCTAAGCTCAAGAAACAGGAGGAAACCGAATGGTTATCTGAATGCTACTCTCAAGTTTTGCAAGCTACCACACTAAACCTAGTGACTGCCTACAAAAACTTTTTTGAGGGTAGAGCTAGATACCCAAGGTTCAAGGCTAAAAAGAATAAGCAATCTATACAGTACCCTCAATCGGTCAAGGTTGTTGATGATTGCCTCAAGTTTCCGGGTCGCGTGGCAAAAGTCAAAGCCAAAATACACCGACCCATTGAAGGAACAATCAAGACGGTAACGGTGAGCATGACCCCATCGGGAAAGTATTTTGCATCCGTCTTGACCGAGACAGAAGAGGATAGCCCACCTGTTAGCACTGAGCGAAGTCGAAGTGATGGCAAAGTAGCTGGGATTGACTTAGGATTGAAGGACTTTGCTATTGTCAATGATGGGGTCAAGACCTCTAAGTTTGCTAACCCTAGGCATTTAGCCAAGCATAAGCGTAACCTCAAGCGGAAGCAACGAAAATTAGACAGAAAAGAGAAGGGGAGCAATTCAAGAGATAAAGCCAGAAAACTGGTAGCTAGGGTTCACGAACGAGTTAGTAATGTCCGTCAAGACTACCTGCATAAGCTGTCCAGAAAGCTTGTTGACGAAAACCAAGTCATCGTAGTCGAAAGTCTAAATACTTTGGGCATGGTTCGTAACCATAAACTAGCTGCATCTATTTCTGATGTAGGCTGGGGAATGTTTGTCAATTTTCTATCGTACAAGCTTGAATTTGAGGGCAAGGTATTGGTAGAAATTGACCGATGGTTTCCCAGTTCAAAACTCTGCTCAAACTGCCATTATCAGGTAGACGAGATGCCCTTAGAGGTTAGGAGTTGGACTTGTCCTAGCTGTGGTACTCATCATGATAGAGATGGTAACGCTTCAGCAAATATCAGAGCGGAAGGCATCAGAATCCTATCGGTCTCAGGGACTGGGACTGCTGCTGATGGAGGGGATGTGAGACCGAAACTTGGGCGCAAGTCTAAGTTGACGCAATCCCCTGTGAGATCAGAAGCTCAGGCTTCAACGAAGTAAGCCTGAGTAGTTCACCTCACTCGCCCGTTATCCTGGGATTCGTAAAATAAAGACTCTTGACGGCTTTTTGTGGGCCAATCTTCATTCTCACCGCCGATGATGACTCGTTCGAGGTGAACATATTCTTTAGACAGTTGCTTTAGGGCATTGATCAGAACATCGAGTGCGATCGCATCGGATGTGCCTAAGTCAAACCAGCAGCGTCCCCAGGTTCCCTGATAATCAAAGTCTCCTTGATTATGCATCAGCGCCATGAGGGTGCTGTCTGTCTCTCGGTGATCATAGTCCATATAGCTAATATCCACACCCGTCTCCTGCACTTGCAGGTTCTCGGCATCAAATCCGCCTAATTTCCCTAGGTAAAACCAGGAATTGAATAACTCTTCAATATAATCTTTTTCCATGGGGGAAGGAACAGTGGCAAACTCTAGCCAAATCCACAAATCGAATGGGTTATACTCGCGAAACTCTACCTGCATAAGTTATCAGTTATCAGTATCAGGGTTATCGGTCTAAAGCGGGACATTTTGGTTAGGAAAGGGAACAGGGAACAGGGAACAAATTTGTCCCAGCTTGGGTTGGTAGCCGTATCAGTTATGTAGGAATTTTAGGAATTTGACATAAACTACCCAGACCTGCTAAGAGCTGAGGTCTGGGTTTTTAGTAGCCCTGAAGTCATCGAACAAGCTAAGCTGAACATACTCAATAGTTCGGTTTAACTTGCACGCCCGTCTAACCACTGTTTTGGAGATGTTGTGGTTGAGCCATTGCTGGTAACGCCTCTCCCTCCCCGACAACCGTTTCAAAACTTCTCGACATCTACGTCGAGTTGTTCTCGTGCCTTTCGAGGCTTTTTTCTGGAGAGATGCTCTAAGAAAGGAAAACTTATCTCGCACCGACTGAATCGGCTTACCGTCCCACCTTTGATCCTCTGAGGTAACAGCAATGTCGCGACGCCCTAAATCGACACCTATTACCTTATCGGTATTTTTTGGGTCTGGAGGGGTATCCTTGATCTGAATGTGCAGGTAGAACTGCCCGTCGCGGTGCTTACATAATTGAGATGAAGTTGGGTTCCTCCCTTTGAGTTTTCCTCTTTGGTAGTTACCTGGGTTCAATTTAACTCGCTCTCTACCGCGAACAGTAGCAAGGCTTACCGTCCAGTCGTGTTCACGAAGTCGAAACAAGTCCTTATCGCAGTCCATACTGCCTGAGGCAAACTTTTTAACAGGCTTGCCTTTTGAAAAGGCTACCTTTCGGTTAGCCGCTACTCTTGCACAAGCTCTGACTGCCATATTGGCTACCAAATTGAATTGGCTTTTAATGGTTTGATAAGTCAAAGATTGAATCGCAATTTTGTTGGTCAGTTTTGGATCTGTATGTCCGTTGACGTAGTTGCAAGCATCCGCAAACGCCTGAAGAGTTGCCTCTAAGAAGGCCACCTGCTCAGGGGAGGGTTGAAGCTTTACAACTATCGTGAGGACTTGTTTCATGGCTGCCATTATACCACTTAGCGGGCAATAACTGGAAATACTTCGGGCGTTTAGCCGAAGTCTTTCCCGCTCTCCCCCTACGGCTTACCTCCACTTTGTTCCGGTTGAAGCCGTAGCCCCTCGCGATTTAGGTGGTTAAGGTGAGACAGGAGATAGGAATCAAGACGAATCGCCGAGAATTCTAATTTAATTTCGGCTCCCCCAGCTTCCCCAGCTTCCCCAGCTCCCCCAGCTCCCCCAGCTTCCCCAGCTTCCCCAACAGGAACGGAGAGGGTGGGATTCGAACCCACGGACCTTTTGGGTCACTCGATTTCAAGTCGAGCGCATTCGACCACTCTGCCACCTCTCCAGGCTTATCTATAATACCAAGCCTGAGCGTTCATGGCGAGTGTCTGGAAACAAATTGTCCGCTAACGGGTTGAGGATGCCGATAGAGAAACTCTTCGAGTACGACAGAATAGTCATTTCCCACCCAAACGAGAGAAATTGAAGCAACCTCACCCGCTTCCAGAGACACCAGCGAAAAATTCCGCAGTCGGTTTGTTTCCGTTTGCACAATTCGGGGCACACTGGCTGAATTCAGATACACGGTTCCCTCTGAACTGGTTTTGACAATCGTTCGCAATCGCTTGGTTGTGTGGCGTAATCGGTGATGCATGTGACCGAACGTAACCAAGGGAATCTGTTTTCCTAATGCCTGAACTTGCGCGATCGCGGCTTCAAAATCCGGGTCTCCATGATCGCCGCCCAAGGGATGCCAGTCCCTGCCACAAGGCGATTCGGCTTCCTCGCCTAACCCCGTTGGTCCATTGTGACCTAAAAAAAGAATCCTGTTGTAGTCTGTGGCTTGGGCGGCGGCGACAATTCGTTCAACGGACTCCTCAAAACTGTTGACCCCATACCAATCCCGATAGAAGTCTTGATTTTTCCACGCTGATCCGCCCCAACTAAACGGACGCCCTCCGACTACCGAAAGTTGAAGTTCGGGAAAGTCCAGATACCCATAACCCACATGGGCATCTCCCAGTGCCTCTAACTGATCGTGTAACCAATTTTCCTGTTGACGGTTGTATGGACATTTTTTCCGTCCCCAAGCCGATGCGGTATACCAAGCGTCGTGATTTCCCAGAATTACCGCTTTGGGCAGATCAACGGAAGCAACTCGCTGCACTACTCCCACAGACTCGTTGCCAAAATCTCCGACAAACAGCACCAAGTCAACCCCCAACTTTTGGAGTGCGATCGCGTCTTGGGCTTCCCACTGATCGTGAACATCACCAACGACGGCAATTGTAATAGATGGCTGATTATGACTGGTCATATTCATAGTTTTTTAATTATTCCTGTTTCCAGCATAAAAAAAAGCCGCACTCGTTGGCTTAAGTCCAAAAACCATCTGAGGGCTTGTCGGGGCGATCCGATGACGAAATAAGAATTACTCAAAGTTGCCCCCAAGCTAACACCACCTGTAAGGGCTTGGTTACCAAGCCCCTACTTAATGGCACGCTTGTTCAGGCTGGTGGGCAATGCCCACCCTACGGTATATCAAGGTTTCGGCGATCCTAAACGGCACATTTTCAGTGCCATTGATGCTAAGCTTTTTTACGCCGTAGTACAGAAGTGACACCGAACATCCCCATCGCCACTAGTCCTGCAACTGCACCGGGTTCCGGTATCGAAGCATAAGAAAATCCTTCAATTTTCAAGCCAACTCGCGAACGAGCATTCTCTAGGTTGGGATTCGGAGAACCCTCTAGCCAACTCATATTAGCAATCCCTGAAAGAGAGGTAATCGAGGTATCACTGGCAAAATAGTTCTTTGTGATAGTGGTGTTCCCTTCACCTAGGGGTGCAATAGCAGAACTGGATACTGGAGCGACTGCGATTCCGTTAACAGCGTTGACATTCAGCAAAATTTCAGTACCGGGATCGACTTTACCCGATTTCGTTGTCGCTCGTGTCCAGAGGTAAAATCCATTTAAAGACTTAGCGGGTGGATTATCTTGGTAGAACGCAATGGTTTGCCCACCCAGGGTAAAGGAAACGGTATTCCCATCCCAATTTAAAAGCCATGGCACTTCTTGATCATTCTGCCAATTCCACTGCAATTGCTCAACGGTTGTGTGGATATCATCTTCTTTGGTGGAAAACTCCCAGTCAGCAAAGCCTTTAGCTCCTGCTCTCCCTTCCACCGTCCAGTTCAAGTTAGTCCAGCCTTCGGGAACAGTGTCACCCTCACTTACAAATGTTAAATCAATCGCCGCAGCAGGTTGAGATAACATGCCAAAACTCAGGACAGATGCTCCAGCCGCCAATGTTGTGGCAACTAGCTTGTTGTGTATCATGTTCATCACGATCTCCAAAATAGACGAGACAGTATTTGTTGCTATAGTGACCAGTTTAATTCTTTGAGCTGAGAAAAATATCAGGTATCAGCTATTTCCCATTTAACCTGCCTAATTTGATCGCTGAATTCCTCTCCTTGAGGATAATTCCTGGGAAAATTTAGAGGGGGTGGGGTTGGGTTTGGGATTTAGTCGAAACTCCGGTAATCTATATAGGCGTTGGATCAGGAGTGTGTTACCCATGGAACTGGTTAAAGTACAAATGATGTTCGAGAACGCCCCCAGAACATCCCATAAAGACTATTCACCGGAGTTAGAAGACTTAAACGGGGAACGGGTGGAATTATCTCGTCTACCCTGCTGCGGCGAGTTGATTTCGTTTGCTGAAGGGATGCTGCACGATGTCGGACCCTGCTTTACGGTGATTGAGGTTGTCCATTTCGCATCCCCAAAGGAAAATGGTTTGGTCGGTCAAATCATGCTCCGCAAGTGTTTTCCTCGCTAGAGGGTTGACGGTGATTTGGTGAGATCCCCACATTAGGATAGATGATAATTCTCAATATCGGACGATAATCTCAAAACGCAAACCTTTGGCAGTGAAGCATCATGCAATTTGTGTCCGATCCCCCTATTGCCGAGAAAATCCAGCAGATGAAGCAACGAGTTCGCTGGCAAGATCCGTTAATCGTTGAACGGGATATTGATCAAACTCGGCTGGTATTAGACGATGATCAACCCGATCATCCAGAGTTCTCTTTTTTAGTCGTCGGTGATACAGGCTTTGGGTCTCACAAACAACATGATCCACAACGCAAAATTGGGGAAATGATGCTAAATCACCGCGATAACTGCCGCTTTGTATTGCATACCGGTGACGTGGTATATCAGGTAGGTTCGAGTGAATATTATCCCCAAAACTTTATTAAACCCTACCGCGAGTTTCTCGTCGATGGCGACTCTCACCATAAAATTGCTTATGACCAAATGGTGTTTAATCTTCCCTTCCTCACCATCCCTGGAAATCACGATTACTACGATTTACCCTTGGTCTATGGCTTTATGGCACAGGTAACTTGGCCCCTACGCCACCTGTTTAAGACTAAACTCGATCTAAATGTTGGTTGGCACGGATCGCATAAGGGCAAAGCTTATACTAAAGCATTCTTAGACTATCTGAAACCATTGAAGCAATGGGGACAGTTGGAAAATCATTTAGATCACCACTATACGGCGAAGACGGATACAGGACGTTGCTTGCGCTATCAACCCGGAGAATTTACCCGCTTACCGAACCGTTATTATACGTTCCGTAGTGGTGGAATTGACTTTTTCGCCCTCGATTCCAATACCTTTAACGACCCCGCACCGATTCCCAACACTCCAGAAGGGAAAGCCTTTCGCCATCTTTTAGAACAGAGACGAGATGAATTAGAAGCCGAAAAACAACAACTTATGGAAACCTCCAATACTTTGGATGCGGATAACCCGGAAGAGGCGGAACAGCTTGATGATTTGAATGTGAAATTAGAGCAAATTGATGAACTAAGCTTGGATATTAATAAACAATTGGCATCAAATGAAGAAAACACGATTGATTTTGAACAATTGGACTGGCTGCGACAACGGCTAATCCAGTCTTGGCATACCGACGAGGTAAGAGGACGAGTGATTTATCTGCATCATCCTCCTTATGTGACTGAAGCCACTAAATGGCAACAGGCGCAAACAAGGGCAGTTCGCCGCCGCCTGCGCCAAGTTTTGGATGCTGTGGCGACGGAGGTGGGTGATTTAGCACAGGGGCGTCCTTTGGTAGATTTGGTGTTAACTGGTCATGCCCACTGTTTAGAATATCTAGAAACGGTGGATACTGGACATGCGGATTCTGATATGCCCTGGATTATTTGTGGTGGGAGTGGTCATAGTTTACGCCGTCAACGGAAAGAAGGGTCAGAGATTACGGAATCCGTTGGGTTTATTGACAATAATCCCTCCCATTTGGTGGCGCGATCGCACTTTTATGCGGGACGCCATGGTCATGGTTCTAAAAAGCAGCGACTCTATTCATTTTTACGAATTGATGTTCTAGAGGGTAATCCGCCGAAGTTCCGAGTTCAACCATTTATTGCTGAACGATGTCACCAAACGTGGAATAATTATCCTAAGGAAGCGTTTGTTATTTAAATGGTCATTTGTCCTTTGTCATTCGTCATTGGTTAGGGAACAGGGAACAGGGAACAGGGAACAGGAAACAGGGAACAGGAAACAGGGAACAGGGAAGAGAAACTCAACACTGATGAAGTTATGACTAAAGAAACCGTTGATTTTGGTGAATATGTCGATCGCATGGCAGAGTTGATTGATTTGCCGATTGACCCAGAATACCGTCCTGGTGTTGTTGATAACATTACTCGCATTGCCGCGATCGCACAATTGGTGAATGAGTTTCCCTTACCGGATAATATAGAAGCCGCACCAGTCTTTGAACCATGAGCTTTAATTGGAGACAAGCTGACGCTGTGGGAATAGCTACAGCCGTTTATCAGGGTGAAATAACCGCCAGTGCGATCGCGCGGGATTGTTTGGCGCATATTGATGCCCGTAATCCTAGCTTAAATTGTTTTACCGCCGTTACCGCTGACACGGCAATCGCCGAGGCGGAACGGGTGGATCAGGCGATTAGCAGAGGGGAATTTCCTGGCGTCTTGGCGGGGGTTCCGTTTGCGGTGAAGAATTTATTTGATATCGCGGGATTAACCACCCTAGCCGGATCAAAAATTAATACCGAAAATCCCCCAGCGAACCACGATGCTACCGCCGTTACCCGACTTAAGCAAGCCGGGGCGGTGCTGGTGGGGGCGTTAAATATGGATGAATATGCTTATGGGTTTGTGACGGTTAATAGCCATTATGGGGCAACTCCGAACCCTCATGATCCGACTCGCGTTTCTGGTGGCTCATCTGGGGGTTCCGCCGCTTCGGTTGCAGCCGGATTAGTTCCCCTTACTTTGGGTTCCGATACTAATGGTTCAATCCGGGTTCCGGCTTCATTGTGCGGAGTTTTTGGCTTAAAACCCACATACAGGCGTTTATCACGGGCGGGGGCGATTTTATTTTCCAGTAGTTTAGATCATATTGGTCCGTTTACTCGATCAGTACGAGATATGGCTACCGCGTTTGATATCCTTCAGGGACATGATGAACGTGATCCGGTATGTACGCAACGTCTTCCAGAACCTTGTTTACCGCAACTCGAACAAGGAATTGAGGGATTACGGATTGCGGTAGCGGGAGACTATTTTGCTCAAGGCGCTACCCCAGACGCCTTAGATGCTGTTGCCAAAGTCGTCCAAGCGCTGAATGTCACCGCTACAGTGAGCATACCGGAAGCGCATCGGGCAAGAGCGGCGGCTTATATTATTACGGCTACAGAAGGCGCTAACTTACATTTTGCCAACTTGCGATCGCGTCCACAAGATTTTGACCCCGCCACGCGCGATCGTTTTCTAGCGGGGGCTTTAATTCCCGCCTCGTGGTACATCCAAGCGCAACGGTTTCGCCAATGGTATCGCCAAAGGGTGCAGGAACTTTTTCAGACGGTAGATATTATTCTCGCACCAACTACGCCTTGTGTCGCCCCCCGCATCGATCAAGAAACAATGGTAATTGGGGGAGAAGAGATATTAGTGCGCCCGAATTTGGGACTGTTTACCCAACCTTTATCTTTTATTGGATTACCTGTTTTATCGGTTCCGGTTAAATCGTCTAGTTCTCTACCCTTAGGTGTACAAATTATTGCTGCTCCTTACCATGAAGCCATGATATTGCGTGTCGCCGCCGTATTGGAGGGGAAGGAACTATAAATGGCTACTGAAATTCCCTCAAAAATGACTAAAAAAGAATTACGGCGGCGACTGCTGAAACAGCGACAAGCCATGACAAAAGAAGACTGGCGAGAAAAGAGCGATCGCGTCTGTACTCAGCTTAAGTCGTCACCTCTATTCACTCAAGCAAAAACGATCCTGGCTTATTTTAGTTTTCGCCAAGAACCCGATCTCCATCCCCTGTTTACCGATACCCAACACAGTTGGGGATTCCCTCGATGTGTCGGCAAATCTCTCCTCTGGCATCGCTGGAAGCACGGAGAAGCCCTGCAAACGGGGGCTTATGGCATTTTTGAACCCCATGCCAATTCCCCCATCTTAGAGCCTGATGACGTGGATTTAATCTTGGTTCCGGCGGTGGCGTGCGATCGCCGAGGCTATCGTTTAGGCTATGGGGGTGGATTTTACGATCGCCTGTTGAGTTCGGCAGAATGGATATCGAAGCCGACTATCGGAATTATCTTTGATTTTGCGTTATTTCCCCAACTCCCTATCGATGAGTGGGATCAACCGTTAAATGGAGTTTGCACAGAAACAGGAATAACTATGATGGTTTAGCTTACTTTTGGTTGGGATGCTGGAAAACCTCTCTCCAAACCTCTCTCCTACAAGGAGAGAGGCTTTGAATGGTTTGTACGGAAACGGGGTTGACTATGATGGTTTAGAGGGCTAAGGTTCCCTCACTACAGAACGGGAAAATACGATGAGTAAAACGCCGGGAAAACAGATTTGGCAAAGGATTTGGACGTATATTCTCTTGAGTGCGATCGCGTTGGTGATGCTGTTTCCCCTCTTCTGGTTAATTAGCACATCATTGAAGTCTTCCACCGAGAATATTTGGTCTTTTCCACCTCAACTGTTCCCTAGTCAACCGACAATTGAGAACTATATCGAAGTCTGGCAAACGAATCCTTTTGGTCAATATATTTGGAATAGCGGCATTGTTGCCATTCTCACTGTTAGTTTAAATCTTCTCTTTTGTTCTCTAGCGGCTTATCCCTTAGCCCGACTTAATTTTCGCGGACGTGATATCATTTTCGCGATTATTGTTTCCACCATCATGATTCCCTTCCAAATCGTGATGATTCCCCTGTACATTTTGATGGTGCAGCTTGGCTTACGGAATAGTTATTTAGGCATTATTTTTCCCAGTTTAGCTTCAGCCTTTGGCATTTTCTTATTACGCCAAGCTTTTCAAGGGGTTCCTAAAGAACTCGAAGAAGCCGCTAGGATCGATGGTTGTTCGGAGTTAGGATTGTGGTGGCATATAATGATTCCCGCCGTTCGTCCGGCGTTAGTCACGTTGGCTATTTTTGTGTTTATTGGCTCATGGAGTGACTTTCTCTGGCCCCTAATCGTTCTGGATCGACCTGAATATTATACCTTGCCGTTAGGTGTGGCTAGGTTAGCCGGAACCTTTTCCCTAGATTGGCGTTTAGTTGCGGCGGGTTCCGTTATTTCTATTGCCCCGGTTCTGCTATTTTTTATACTAATGCAGCGGTATATCGTACCTAATGATAGTGGCAGTGGTGTTAAAGGGTAAATTGTTTTATCTGAGTGGGTTGTACAGATAAATTATGGCAACAAGTCGGGGCGGGTTTATTTATATCTGGGTGCAACCCTGAATGATAGTAGTAAAACCCGCCCCTACATTAAACCCGCCCCTGTACGGGCAAAATGTGGGACGAACAAACAATGTTTTTATTATCAATGTTTTTGTGGATGAATATATTATAAATTAACAGGCAATTCATCAGGCAGGATAAATCATGAATTCAACCTCATACGAAAATGACTTTTATGCTTGGACACAAGAACAAGCTAACCTACTAAGAACTGGAAAACTCCATCAAATAGACTGGCAAAACATTGCTGAAGAAATCGAAGATATGGGACGTGCTGAAAAGCGACAACTCGAAAGCAGATTAGAAGTCTTAGTCATGCACTTACTCAAATGGCAATTTCAGCCGAATCTACGTTCTCGTAGTTGGCAACTAACGATTAAGGAGCAACGTCTTCGCTTAGAGAAGCTATTACAAGAAAACCTCAGTCTCAAATCCAGCCTCGATAATGCCCTCGAAAAAATCTACCCCCTCGCTACTCTTAGCGCTGAAAAAGAAACGGGACTATCCTCATTTCCCGAAACTTGTCCTTACACCCTAACTGAACTATTATCCCCTGAATTTTTACCTGAACAGAACTAATCCCCGGAGAATGACAAAAGTTATGTTAACAATCCTCAAACCCTTACGAATGACGTGGCTTGCTTCTCGCGAAGTGAGTATGACGAATGACGATCCTCACTGTTAACTTTAATTGTTCCCCACCCCTACGCCCTAGAAACATTAACCGACAATTAACTCATGGTTTTATATCATCAACCCATGCACAAACAAAAAAGGTAAGCTAATGCCAGAACTCAGCCGTTTTTTAGGTATCATCATCACGATGTACTATAACGATCACCCACCTCCTCACTTTCATGTTCGCTATAATCAACAAAAAGCGATTATTGACATCGAAACCCTATCAATCCTAGAAGGCAAACTTACCCCTCGTATCTTAGGATTAGTTGTAGAGTGGGCTGCCCTTCATCAAGCAGAACTCAGGCAAAACTGGCAACTTGCCCGACTTCAAACACCATTAGAACCCATCGCACCATTGGAGTAAAAAATGCTCAAAGATATTGTATCGGTTAAACCTCTAGAGAATTATCAGCTTTACCTCAAATTTGAGGATGACCAAGAAGGAATTATTGACATCAGCCAGTTCATCGATTTCACCGGAATTTTTGCTCCCTTACAAGACTTGACCTACTTTGCTCAAGTCAAGATAAATCCTGAATGGGGGACAATTTACTGGGAAAGTGGAGCGGATTTAGACCCAGATGTTTTATACGCCACAATAACAGATCAACCAATTCCAAATTATGAAAAAGTATCTTTGAAATCAGAAATTGTTCAATGAGACGTTTTAAACGCGCGATCGCATGATTTTTGGAAACGATACTTCTGTTTCTACCAAGCCAGAAAACTGACTCACAGTGAGGCATCATACCACTATAAAGAATTGTGCGATCGCGCGGCTGGGCAAGTTGCTAATATGGCTAGTATTGAGGTATCAGCCGTGCATAACCAATGCTCTTTGCGTTGATGGGGTGTTCTTGTATAGATAAGTCAAGTGATTCAGGAAAAAAGTATGTACAACTGGAAACGCTTTTGGTGTCCAATTACGGGTAAGCTAAAGTTTGATTATTTGGGATTTTTAGCTGATCCTGAAGATTATGGATATTTAACCAACCCAGATGTAGTTCCCTTCACAGATATATCCCATATTCCCTGTTTAGTGTTGCTGGGTGAGGCGGGTATTGGGAAAACAACAGCAGCAAAGCAAGAGTACAAACAAAGGTTAGAGCAAGTTCGTGATTCTGACGATGAGTGTCTGTGGTTTGAACTTGGTGAATATGACACAGATACAACATTGTGTCAGAAAATTTTCGATAACCAGACAGTGCAAACGTGGCGCAAGGGAAGTAATAAACTCTATCTATTCCTCGATAGTTTAGATGAGGGACTACTCTCAATAAGAATACTGGTTAGAATTTTGAAGCGTGAGATTGAGAACCTTCCTTGTGAGCGTCTTTACCTACGGATTACCTGTAGAACCGCTGATTGGTCGGATAGTTTGGAACAAAAGCTTAAACAGAAATGGGGAGAAGAAAATGTCGGTATATATCAACTTGCTCCCTTACGCCAAAGTGATGTTATTGAAGCCGCAAAGCAGCAAAACATAAATTCTGATGAATTCATCCAAGAGGTTATTCAGCGAGAAGCCGTTCCATTGGCAGTTAAACCAATTACGTTAAAATTCTTACTGAGCATCTATCAGAAAAATCAACAATTTCCTGATTCTCAGAAAGAATTGTATAAACAGGGGTGTTTAGAACTGTGTAAGGAAGTAAACAAAGATCGCTTGGATTCTGCCGTCACAGGTAGATTTAATGAGGAGCAGCGCTTAATTGTAGCAGGTCGTATCGCGGCTTTAACAATCTTAGCGAATCGAGCCGCTATTTGGAAAAGTCCAGACACGACAGATATGCCAGATTCGGATATAGCCATTAAGGATTTGCGGGGTGGTCAAGAAATCAGAGAACAGCAAAAGTTTGATGTTGATGATGCTTGTATTAAGGAAGTGCTATCTGTTACAGGCTTATTTTCGGGACGAGGAACAAATCGCATCGGTTTTGCTCACCAAACCTATGCTGAATTTCTAGCCGCTTGGTACTTAGTTGAGCGTAAAATCCCGTTAGTCCAAGTCATGAGTCTGATTGTGTCTTCCGATGATTCTGAACACAAATTAGTTCCTCAACTTCATGAAACGGCTGCGTGGTTAGCCAGTATGAGGGATGACATTCTTCAGGAAATTATCAGGACTGACCCTGATGTGATATTAAGAAGTGACATATCCACAGATGCAAGTAAGAAGATTATTATTGAGAACTTACTGAAGCAGTATGATCAAGAAAATTTATTTCCAAATTTAGATAATTACACAAGATACAAAAAGTTAAAGTATCCTGGATTAGCTGAACAACTTATACAACTCAGAGCAAAAGCGGCAAGAGCTATCTGTTCAATTGGTGATGCAGATACAAGATTAAAGTTGAAACCTTTAGCTGTTGGTGAACTTGCCGAAGATGAAAATGATGAACTTAAAAGTGCGTCTCTGATGGCAGTTTGGTCGGATAACTTAACAGCAGAGGAATTATTTAGAGTTATAACTCCTCCTAAAAAAGTAAGATCTAGCAGTAACTATCCGAGATTTCTTCAATCCAAACTTGTAGAAAAGCTTCAGTCAGATGATTTATTAATAGCTCTCGATTGGGTAGAAAAGCAAGGAGCGCGACTTGGCGGAAATCCCTTTGAATTTGAAGTATTAGCAAATTCTATTCTTTTAAAAGCTTGGGAAAATTTTGATAATTCTGGCGTCGCAGAGAGTTTTGCTAAGATAGCCCTGATCCAGTGGCAAAGGTATAAGCCAGTCATAACATCGAGGAGCAGTTATAATTATAATAAGTTTTTGTCTCTTCTGTCTGATGAAGATAATAAGCGACACAAATTAATAGAACAAGTAGTTCTATTCCTTGCTGAATCAGAAGATGAGCAACTTTATTTACTAAACTATGCAACAAATAGTCTGTGTTTAGATAAAGATATTCTTTGGATGCTTGGTAAGCTCCAACAGTCTAGCTTTGAGCAAACACAAGCAATTTGGGCAAAACTCATTAATTGGGGGTTTTGGCAACTAGGAAATCCACAAAATAACTCTAACTATACCAAAGAAATAGATGCTATTGTTACAATAGCTGGAACTAATACAATTTTGAGTAGAGAGTTTGCCTCTGATTTGGAAGTTATTGAATTGGGTTCAGCTAAAGCTGAAGAAATGAAAGCTAACCATCGAAAGAGACAGGATTTGAATAATTCTAGACAAACATCTACTGTTTTAGAGCCATCTCCGAAAGAAACAATTATTTTATTACTAGAACAGCTAGAGTCGGTAAACCTAGATGCTTGGTTGCAACTCAACCTTGAGATGACTCTTGAGCCAGATAGCCAAGATTATGGGGACGAATTTGAATCAGATTTAACCCAACTTCCTGGATGGCGAGAAGCAGATTTAGATACTCAATGCAGAATTATTGAGGGGGCTAATAAGTACATTCATGAGCAAAACGAAGTAGCTTACGACTGGATAGGGACAAATAAATATAATCCACCAGCATTCGCTGGATGTAGGGCTTTGCAGTTACTTTTAAAGGAATCTCCAGATTGCCTAGATACTCTTTCTTCCGAAATATGGCATAGGTGGATACCTGTTATCATTGCATTCCCTAGCAGCAACCCCAATCAAGATGATTATCTGGAGTTAATCAAACTAGCTTATTCTAAAGCTCCCTCTGAAGTAATTAATGCACTTTTTCTAGTCATAGACAAAGAAAGAGAGACAGATAACTCTACCAATAAATTTGAAAGATGTTGGGACGAGCGATTAAAGTCTGCTTTTTTGCAAAAGGCTAAAGATAAATCGCTGAGTCCTCAATGGATGAGGCAGTTACTCGATGAACTGTTGACTCATGAATCTATTGAAGCAAGAGAATTTGCTAAATCACTGATTACTTTTCCACTTCCTTCAAGCCCAGAAGAACGCGAACGAACTATTGTTGCAGCTAGAGTATTGATTGAAAATGCAGAACCCAATAGCTGGTCAGTCGTTTGGTCAGTTATTCAAAAAGACCAAAATCTTGTACGAGAGATATTTGAAAAACTTGCTCACCGTTACTCATGGGATATTAACTTAAACATCACAGAGAAACAAATGGCTGACCTTTATATCTGGTTAGTTCAGCAATATCCTCACCATGAAGATCCTGTTCATGAGGGCGCTCACATTTTTGGGGTTAGAGAAGCAATTGCTAGGTTTAGAGACAGCGTACTGACTCAACTGAAGGAAAAAGGAACACCTCAAGCCTGTACTGAGATTCAGCGTATTGCTCAAGCATTTCCTGAAGAGACGAAATTAAAATGGATGTTGCGAGAGGCTCAAAATATCAGGCGGCGTAAAACTTGGACTCCACCCAAGCCTGATGAAATACTGCAACTTTTTAGTGACTCCGACAAACGTCTGGTTAAGGATGGGAATGAACTGTTAGCGGTGTTAATAGAATCGCTAGAAAGTTTGCGGAAAAAACTTCATGATCAGAATCCTGCTGTTATAGATTTATGGAACGAAATTAAATGGACTCAAGTTAGAAGGTTAGCTGATTCCTTAGTCAAGCAGTTCAATCTTGATAAAATTGATGTTTGGAGTAAAGTAGATTGGAAAAAGGTTAAAGGTAGTACCTATATTCCCAAAGATGAGAATCCGTTTTCTGACTATGTAGCGCGATACTTAGATTGTCTCAATTCAAAAGGCGTCATTGTCAACCGGGAAGTTGAAATTCGTCGAGGTGAACGGACAGATATTAAAGTTGATGCTGTAGTCAAGAACCAAAATGGAGAGGTTTATGATTCTATAACTGTCATCATTGAAGCGAAAGGCTGCTGGAATAAAAAAGAGTTAGATACTGCAATGGAAGAACAACTTGTCAATCGCTATCTCCAGGATAATCGATGTCAGCATGGTCTTTACCTCATCGCCTGGTTTAATTGTGAACAGTGGGATGATAGCGATTCTAGAAAGCGCCAAGCACCAAAAATCAGTATTGAGGAAGCCAAAGAAAAATTTGAGCAGCAAGCCGCAAAATTATCTAATTCCGGCGTGACAGTTAAAGCTTTTGTCCTCAATACAGCGTTGCGAATGTAGATAATAGTGCTGAAGCGACAGCATTCTAGAGGGCGCAAAAATGCTAAGCAAAAGGATTAACCGACATCTGATTCGGATTACTTTGGCTGTGGCGTTCAATCTTGGTTGGGTAGAGACGTTGCATGCAACGTCTCTACAATCAGCGCCAATCACCGATATGATAAGAACGTTACTCTCTGGATACGACCCTAAGCATAGACCATAATGGATTTTGCTACTCTTGCTGCCCAGCTTAATGCTGGGATAATTTTGCCAGAGGGAATCGTCGTGATTACCCTGTTACTGGTTTTAGGAATTGATCTGATTGCAGGTAAACGTTCTGCTAATACCCTGCCTTACGTCGCCATTGGCGGACTACTGGTTTCCATAGTCGCCTTGTACTATCGATGGGATGTTGCCCAACCCCTAGCTTTCTTTGGCGGGTTTAATGGGGATGCCATGAGTATCGCCTTTCGCGGCATCATCGCCCTATCGACGGCGGTAACGATTTTGCTGTCGATTCGCTATGTGCAGCAGTCTGGCACCTCGTTAGCTGAGTTTATCGGCATTTTACTCACCGCTACCTTGGGGGCGATGTGCCTCAGTGGTGCGAATGAACTGGTTACCATCTTTATTTCCCTGGAAACCCTAAGTATCTCGTCGTACTTGTTAACGGGATACATGAAGCGTGATCCCCGTTCCAATGAAGCGGCGCTGAAATACCTGCTGATTGGGGCGTCGAGTTCGGCGGTTTTTCTCTATGGCGTGTCGTTGCTGTACGGCTTATCTGGCGGCGAAACCACCTTAAATGAAATCGCCACCGGGATTGCGAGTTTAGAATCAACTCCATCCTTGGGTATTTTAATCGCTTTGGTGTTTGCGATCGCGGGAATTGCCTTTAAAATTTCAGCGGTGCCCTTCCACCAGTGGACTCCTGACGTATACGAAGGTTCCCCCACTCCGGTTGTCGCCTTCTTATCGATTGGTTCTAAAGCCGCAGGCTTCGCCCTCGCCATCCGCTTACTGGTAACTGCGTTTCCCCTGGTTAGCGAACAATGGCACTTTGTCTTCACCGCCCTGGCTATCTTAAGTCTGGTGTTGGGGAATGTGGTAGCCCTCACCCAAACCAGCATGAAACGCCTGCTTGCCTATTCATCCATTGCCCAAGCTGGCTTTGTGATGATTGGTTTAATTGCGGGAACCGATGCAGGCTACGCCAGTATGATTTTCTATCTCCTGGTTTATTTGTTTATGAACCTAGGCGGTTTTGCTTGTGTGATTCTGTTTACCCTGCGAACCGGTACGGATCAAATCAGTGAATATGCGGGATTATATCAGAAAGATCCCCTGCTGACATTGGGACTCAGTATTTGTTTACTGTCCTTAGGCGGAATTCCTCCTTTTGCGGGATTCTTCGGTAAAATTTACCTGTTTTGGGCAGGTTGGCAAGCCGGATTGTATGGCTTAGTTTTGCTCGCTCTAATCGCCACTGTGGTTTCCATTTACTACTACATCCGTGTACTCAAAATGATGGTGGTTAAAGAACCTCAAGAAATGTCCGACGCGGTGAAAAATTATCCGGAAATCCGCTGGAATTTACCCGGAATGCGTCCCTTACAGGTGGGTTTAGTTCTTTCTGTTGTCGTTACGTCTCTGGCGGGAATTTTGTCGAATCCCCTATTTACCCTCGCCAATAATTCAGTGACGAATACGCCCATGCTGCACTCTGAGGTGATGCAGGTTCAATCTCACACCCAACCGATTGCATCTATTGACGCCAATTTATCGCGAGATTAATCAGATCCCCGACTTCTTGAAGAAGTCGGGGATCTCTCCGGCATAAGTTCTGGCGGAACGTCTCTAAAACAGTTCGGAAAGTCCTAATCGATATGTCTACTGCTATATTCAGCAGACCCTAGATAAACTGATAGGAGAAGCATACTATGTCAAAAACGCGATATAAAACAGACTATTATCAATGGATTCAAGAAACGATCAACCAATTACGAGAACGTAATTTTAATCAGGTTGATTGGAATAATTTGATAGAAGAATTAGAAAGTATGGGTAAAAGTGAGAGACGAGCTGTATTAAGTCTTTTAACCCGTTTATTAGAACATCTGCTTAAATTATCGTATTGGGAAGCCGAGAAAGAGTATTCGGCAAATCATTGGGCTGCTGAAATTGTCAATTTTCGCGCTCAAATTCAACAGCGTTTAGAAGACAGTCCCAGCTTAAAACCTGAACTAGAAGCGATGTATGCAAAAGCATATCCTGTGGCGATTAAGTCGGTTTCTAAGCTGTTTTCACTGCCAAAGGATGCTCATATTTCCTTAGAACAAGCCCTGGATGAAGATTGGTTTGTTGTTGATGAAACTGACGAATCTTGAGTAATCTCATGGTGAGAATGTTCGTAATCATTACGTATTACACCCTCAAGTAGGGAATGGGGCATTTAAGATAGCAACGAGATGACTAAATATGTCATTAAGATCAGCAGGTAACCGATAAAGGTTGATGTCTTGTTGAACTTTTTTTTGCTCACGATTCAGTACCCCAAATTGCCAGACATCTCCGGTTGAGACAGCACCATAAAGTAATGGTTCGTCTGAAGTTGTCCATTGATCAAGGGCGATGAGTTCAACAGCCAGTTGAGTAAACCCTCTGGCGAGGTCAGCATTTTTGGCTTCAATGACTAGAAGATGATACTGAGTATGGAGGTAGTAGTCGAGAGAGCCTTTGAGTTGATCGGAGACGTTAATCGAATACTCAATTCTGAGTTGAGCTTGGGTGTAGTCGATGAGCGCTAAAACAACGGGCGCAATCAGGATTTCTCGACGAGCGGCTTCACTGGTAAGGCTAACATAGGGTAAGCGGCGCTGAATGCTATTCTTAAGTTCAGTTAATTGGTCGAAGTTCGTATTAGACAGGGGTAAGTCAAGACTGATGCGTTGGAGAGAAAAGCCAAATTCAGCTAAGATATCATCTGGCTCATAGGTCATCTCGAAATAATTACGGAAAGTGTAGGACTTTCCGGGTTCAATGATAGGAGCTTTAGGCATAATGAACTTACCCTAGAAATTGTAATTCACACTAAAATAAAATCCATCATCCTGAGCATTTTCTCCGCGATCATCTAAATCAACCAAAGGTAACCCATAATCCAGCCGCAGGTTTAAATTGGGTAAGGGTTCCCATAATATCCCTAAACCCAACCCAGCAATAAAGGTCTGGTCTACTAATTCATTCGGATTTGTGCCTCGATTCCAAACATAACCGACATCGAAAAACGGCGCTAAAACAAAAGTCGCAATACCCGATTCATCCCGTTCTAAGGTAATCCGATCTTCTACCGAAATACGAAATCCATTGTCTCCCGCCCGGACATTTTGCCGATATCCTCGTACCGATTGACCGCCACCAATGACAAATTGTTGGGCTGGTAATAAACTATCAAAGCCTAACTGGAGATCCGCTTGAATAATTAAAAAGTTATCCGGATTGATAATTTGTACCCGTTGGATTTGAGCCAACCAACTGACAAATTGACCATCGGGAAAATCCTCATCAACATCCGAGTTTTCTGTAGCATCAAACAAGCCTGTCCCAAAACTAAATAGGGAACGGAATGCCCACGCCCCAGAGGTTTGACGTAGGGTGTATTCTTGCCCAAACTTAAATACACTGGTGCGACTAACTCCATCTTCATCGGGTCCAAACCCAAACGGTGTTGGTCCAGCAAAGGTAAAAGTCTGACCGTCTTGATGGGTAAATCCTAAGGATAAAGCCAATTCTCGACGTGGTGTGCGGATTAAGGGTTGGCGATAATTAATTTCATAGAGTTCGGATTCTCCTTGGATATCGAGTTCCTGCAAATCTTCTTGAATGACTTCATTTTCATTAAACGAGGCTCGCAGTTGCACCGTACCATTCATCGCATTGATTGGCGCACGATAATTAAAATCCCAGGTATGGGCACCCCCAGCCGTTGTCCGGTTGTATTGTGCCGAAATTTCATCCCCAATCCCGGTTAGATTGAGATAACGAGCATTCGTCGTGAAACGTTCAGCCCCCACACTGGGAGGGGAATAGTTATCAATACCGACACTTCCTTCAAAGGGATCGGCTTCCGATATCCGCACCACCAGAATACTTTGTCCTAGTCCAGTTCCCGCCCTCAACGAGGCTTCCACATTTTCAAATAACGGATTAACTCGTAACAAGCGCAATTGGTCTTCTAACGCACCTGTATTCAGGGGTGTATCTGCCCCCAATCGAATACGCGATCGCACGTAACTGGGATTCAGCCGTCTGCTTCCTTCCACCTGGATGGCTTCCAGACTCCCTTCAATCACCCGAATTTCCACCACACCTGTATCCAGGGTTTCTTCGACCAGAACCGCCCTAGAGGTAATGTAGCCTTGTTCTAGATACAGTTGAGAAATCGTATCCGCTACACTTCTAAGTTCTTCGAGAGTGACGGTATTTCCTTCCACTGGTTCAATAATCGGGTTAAATTCAGCCTCGCCAAAAATCGTACTCCCGGTGACATTAATCTCTTGGACTTGAATCTGCCTCTCTTCCGGCGAGGCGTCATCATTCTGTTTGGTGTTCGCCGAAATCAAACGAATGTCATGGCTACTGGCAACGATTGGCGACTGATTCCGGTTCGGGGAGGATAAAGGTTGCTCAACGACGTTAATCCTGGGAGTGGAGTGAGGTTCCTCTACTGTAATGGATGAGTGTTGTGGGCGTTGCCGAGGGTTAACCGTTTCTGGTGGAGTTGCTGGCAATCGTTCCACCTGCCCGATTACAGACTGAATGGGGGAACCCAGCAGACTCGCGGCTTGCCGATTTTCCGGTTGGAGACGCGCCGGGTGAATCTGAGATGGTGCTAAACTTGCCGCCTGTCGATTTTCCGCTGTTAAGCGAGTGGGATGAATTTGAGTTCCCCGAACCGGGCGGTCATCTGGCGTTGATTCAGAATGACGTGAAGAGTGACTCTCTAAGTTACTCGTATCCAAAACCTGTATCCTCGCCTTCTCTCCATCCCCAGGTTTTGACTCTACCTCTGAGGAATTGGCATTGAGAGAATTATCCAGAGAAAGACTAGACAGTTGATGGTTGTCCCAATGACCAGGAACCTGCTTAATCACAGGGGTTTCGGGATGATTAGGGTAGGCAACATCTACCCTCCCACCCGGAAGATTAGCCCCCCGGTGACGGAATGGAGAAACGTTGACCCTTGGAAAGACAGTGGGATCAGGCGGGGTAGGATTGAGGATATCTCCAGGTACACCAATGGGCTCAAAGAGAATCGCCCGCAGCCTATCTAGCCTATTTATATGATGTAAAACAATACTTGAGCGTTCTAAACGAGGAGACCTATGTACACCAGAATCATGAAGCGTTGCGATCGGCAAACGGGCAGGTTGGAGCGGTTGGGGTTTGACCGCTTGGGGTTTGAGATTCGTGGGCTTTCGGGATGTTGATCTAGACGGTGTTGGTTTAACATTCAACGACTGAGGCTTAGTCGCCGCAGACGGAGTCGGTTTCAGGCGTGAAGCGGGAGACTTGACCGATTGACCCTTCACCCTGCCCATCTTGGACGTTTCCAGACTCAGGACTTGGCGACCCATTACCCTCTTTGAGGTTGAGTCAGTCAACTTGGATGGGGTTTCACCAAACGCCATGGTTGCCATGCCAATTCCCGTCAGAACTGAAAGCAAACTTACAAAAACATTAAGCTGTAAATACCACTTCATCAAGGTAAAAACTCGACTGTAAACGAGCAAGTACTGCGTGAACCATCAACCTATTGTTGGGAGTATCTCCTAACCCCTTACCGTTATCTCAACTAATATGTCCTTTGGGCAAACGACTTGATCGGGAATCTTACCCAGATCTGATGTCGGGGAACAATCAAATCTGTGTCCCCAGTTGAGACTGATAGGGTAGACAACTATTCTGAATGCTAATTCTTGCTAGACCCATGGGGAGAGCCTTAGCTGCCCAAAATAGTTTACCTTACACAAACTACCATGCTCTCAAGCCAAATGTCGGCAATTAGTTTCAGTTATTAACGTTTAATCGCATCTGACGAATTTTTCGGCAAAGTGGTTCGTTCACCATAGTTCAATAGCCGTTCAATTGTTGCCAGCCGATTATCCCACACCTGAACTTGATAAGGGTGGCGCATCCCTTGCTGCTGCATCCATTGGGGGAATTGAGCTCGGAACGCGGCGAGGGCGGCTTGGGCGGCTTGCATAAGCTGCGGTGAGGGTTCAATAGCCAGTTGATTGAGCGCCTGATTTAGCTTTTCTGTTTCAGCCACCCATTCAGTAAAGGCGTCTTGATGAATGGCGAGTTGGTCATTCGTGACCAAAAAGTTCCACTCCCGTTGCAGCGCCACAAATCGATCCATGGCGACTTGGAATGGCTTACGGTAAGGAATTGGCTCGGTTGAGGTAGACTCCGGTTGACCTTGAGTCTGTTGGAAAATGCGATGTAAATTCTGGTTAAGATTCTCAACCGCAAACACAGCATACCCTCCGGTGGGTAAATCCCGCAGCAGTTGGATTTGGTCAACTGCCACAACATCGGGTAAATTCAACAAACGAATCCCTGGAATCAGCAACGCTTGGTTGAGTGTCGATTCCGTGAGTAACGGTTGGGTAAGACTGTGCAACCCTTCGGTATCCAAGGCATAAGTCATCGGTACAACCAGATCAATATACCCCTGAAGCGCCCATTCTTCCCAGTTTTGCTGCAACCGTTGCTGACGTTCCGCCGGGGGGAGGGGAAATACAGCAGCCGATAGAATCAAATCTGGACGTTGCGACAACAGACGCGCTGATACTGATGCGACAAAGCTGTCCACTTGGCGGATACGAAACTCTGTCCATTGTTGCCATAAGGTGCGATCGCGAGGATACACCTCAATCGGATCAACCCCGGTTCGTTCCTTAAATTGCTGACGCGCCGCCACCCCATACCCATACGTTTGATTCACGCGCGGATCTTGAAACGGATAGCGAATATAATCCAGTTGAATCCCATCCACGTCATAGCGGTTGGCAATTTCCTCCAGCAGCGCCATTAAATACTCCCGCACTTCCGGGTTCGCGGGATCAAAAAATGCCTTTCTCGTATTCGGAGCAAACAAGCGTCCTTGCTTATCAAAAATCGCCCAATCTGGATGCGCCGATAAAACTGGACCCGGATAATCCAACGGCTGATTTAATAGAGCATTGTGACGCTGATTCGCCGCCGCAAAAATCCACACCCAAGCATGTAACTCCATCCCCCGTTCATGCGCCAACTCCACGGCGGCGTCTAGAGGGTCCCAACCGCGCACCAGAGGGTTTTGTTCGGGAGCCACCTGACTGGGATAAATCGGATAACTGGCGTTAACAGTTTCAAAGAAAACCGTATTAAATCCCGCCTTTGCCAGGTTATCGAAGAGTTGAACTAAATCCTGTTTACGCTTTGCCTTGACAATTGTCCCCCGATCTAACCAAATTGCCCGAATTTCCGGTTGGGCAAGTTGACGCTCCATCGGATAATTATCCCAGAGAAGCCGTCGGGCATTAATCCACTGTCGTCGCGCCGCCGTGTAATCCTCTTGCTCAACTGCACCCCGAAAATTTTCTAAGCCGATTCTCGCTTGCGCCAACGCCGAAACCGTGCTTGGATTTGGATGGGAATGCCGTTGATTTCCATGTTCCGATTCCTTGGCACTCATCCCCGCTAAGGACTCAACGCTCTCTTGAGTGAGCAAGCCAACCTCACTGTTATGAGCATTAGCCCTTAATAATGTACTTTCCACCCGACCAATTAAGTTTTCCAACTCCCGACTCATCGCCGTCACTTCATTGGGAGTGAGAGTACCCCAATTGTTCGCTGGAGTTTGGGCGGGAAGCACTAAGCGATCGCCTTCGCTGGGAACAGGAGTCGGATTAGTTGCGCTGCGGGTATCTTGGCGTTTTTGCTCCGGTTTGATTGCGGGTACAAAAGTCCTCGCCAAGGATTGATGTTGACCACAATTTGGTGGGGATGAATTCGGCATCTTTCCAGGCGTCGGCGTAATATCATAATGACTCAGTGCAGCTTGCAGCCAAACTACATCCATCTGGGCGGCGTCTTCTCCATCCACTCCCCAGCGCCAGCCGAAAAAAATCGATTGATCCGTCGTCACCACAGCCGGGGGACTTTCCGGTTGATTCCACACAGCCACCGTTTGAGCATCCAAACTGGCGGGAATCACCACACCCCCTTGCACCTCTCCCACTAATCCCGCATTGGGTATCCAGCTTGGGGAAGAAATCGATAATCGTTCCAATCGAGACGGCTGAGTCAAACCAAATCCCCAGTAGGCACCTAAGAGCGATCGCAAACGATTCCGCACCTCAGGTTGAGATAAAATACCCACAGAACCACTGACAATGACCCGTCCGCCTTGACGCATCCACTCTTGCAGAGTCGCCAGGTGTTCGGGTTCTAGGCGTTCAATATTCGGTAAAAATAGGAGTTGGGTATTGCCTAGATCAGAACGTTGATTAACCTGGCTCAAGTCAACCACGCAGTAATCCACACCCGTTGACTGCAAGCGATCGGTAATATCTGACCAATTTGCTTGATTATCCGGACTTTTCACCACCCCTAAGTTGACCGTTTGAGCGAACGCCCTGGGTAATCCTAGCAGGGTATTGATTGTGGTCGCGATCGCAAAGCCAATCACCCATTTGTTCATAAGCTATCTTGGAAGGGATTTGGGAACCTGGAAGGGATTTGGGAACCTGGAAGCAACCTGGAAGGGGTTTGGCAACCTTGAATAACCTGGAAGGGGTTTGGCAACCAAACCCCTACTAACCCAATTCATTAACTGGGAAGCGATCCAATAACTGAATGGCTCGAGTAGCATTCCGTTTTAAGCCATCCGATAGGAATGGCACATGAGGAATTTGAGACAGAAAATCGACACTGCGGCGTAACAATCGCACAATATCCCCTTCATCTAAACTGGTATCCGCACAAAGCTCTGTCCATTCCACACCTAATGCCCATTGCTCAACTAACCCAATTAAATCTCGTTCTAACCAAATGGGTAACGCCACCTGATAGCGACGTTGGACTTGAAACAACTGACGGCGAGTTTGTCTTAAACTATCTAGCGCTTCCAGTACAGGTTCTGAGGGGGGATAATTTGTCCAGCTATCGGGACGCGGGGTTTCCGTCACCAAAGCGCAGGCGCAGGCGGCTAAGTGGTGAGGATCTAACTGATCAAACGCACTAGACATCAAGGCTAACCCCAACCACAGTTCGTTATCTCCGCGAATCGCTGCGGCTGCTTGTCCCAATGATGTCGGCTTGACATCTTCCAGACAACCAAATACCCTTAAAATTTCGATCAGGTTGAGAAATTCTTGCCAGTGCATCGCTTGATTTTCCCGGTAAAGGGTTTGACGCTCATTGATCTCCTCTTGTAAGGCTAAACGGCGTTTATCACGCTTAATCAGTTGAGACGGATTCCCCCATTGTCGCACCAGATGGTTTTCCAGTTGGGCTTTTACCGCATCCATTCGATGCTGCTGCGCCTCAACTTCAGGTGCAACCATGGGTTCTATATCAGTGGGAATTTGAGCCGCGATCGCTTCCGTGTCTGGTGTCCCCCGTCTGGTTTGACCGGGTTTGAGTGTGAGTTCAGGCGGTGGGTTGAGCACACTTAAATCAATCATCTCTAACCAGCCATGCACCCCAACCAAATCGGCGGTTGTGGCGATATACCAGCGATTATCGGCACTTAAGCAGACTAAATAGGGGGATTGTCCCCGCCCTTTTTCCTTCGCGACTAATATCGCCGGAATCGGTTCCGGAACTGGAATATACTTGCCCTTGAGTGAAAGTAGCGTACCCAAGGGCGCTTCGGGGATAATTTGGGCAATTTCCGCCACTTGTGCGGCTTGGGCTTGCCGTTGTAGGGTTTTGAGTAATCGCCGTTCTTCTTTGAGCCGTTCCTTGAGTTTTTCGTATCGCCCCAGGGCGTTTAAGTCAACAGGTGCTAGTTGAATATCTAATTTTGCCAGTTCTGTGGTTAACTCCGTAATCGCTTGTTGCTGGGGTTTAAGGTACAGTGTCGCCAGGTATTGGGCAAAACTGCGTTCCACCAACTCCTTGGCTTCGGGAAGGGTGTGGGTTTGGAGTAAATTCAGCACCATGCCGTAGTTGGGGGTAAACTGGCTGACTAAGGGGTCAGCCTGACTGGTGGCGAGGTACGCCGCTTCCTTTGCTCCTTCAAACGGTGTCTGTACTGTGACCACATAACCCGTGGCATCCATCCCCCGGCGTCCGGCTCGACCTGCCATTTGCAGAAATTCCGATGCTGTCAGCAGTCGGTGTCCGCGATCGGTTCGTTTCGAGAGGGTAGAAATCACGGTGGTGCGAGCGGGCATATTAATTCCCGCTGCTAGAGTTTCAGTGGCAAACACCACCTTAACCAACCCTAATTGGAACAGTTCTTCGACAAACCCCTTCCAAGCCGGTAAAATCCCCGCATGATGGGCAGCAATGCCGCGATACAGGGGGGCTACTTGCCCCGCCCGACCCGCTTCTGGATTCCGACGTAAAAATTCATCAATGTGCTGTTTCAATTCAGCCGCTTCTTTGGCATTCACCAGAGACAATTCTCCCAACTCCTCCACCGAGCGATCGCAACCGCGACGAGAGAAAATAAAATAAATCGCGGGTAACATATCCCGTTGCTGGAGTTGCGCCAGCACAAAGGCATTACTGGGGCTTTCGGGGCGTCCCCCCCGTCCTCTCCCTTTGTTGCGTTTCGGTTTGAGACGAGGATTTAACTTTGTTTGGCTAGAGTCCAGCAGGGGAAAAATGCCCTTCGGGTTGGCAAAGCTGAATTGTAAGGGAACCGGTCGAAAGTCGGAATAAATTCGCTCGGTTGCGCCATGAACTAAGTTTAACCAGTCCGTTAGTTGATCGGAATTCGCCACCGTAGCGGATAGGGCAACAAGCTGAACTTCTGGAGGACAATAAATAATCGACTCCTCCCAAACCGTACCCCGTTGTCGGTCATTCATATAATGGCACTCATCCAAGACCACCGCTTCCACCCCTTCTAGGGACGTACCAATTTCCCCAATCCGTGTGCCGTAAAGCATATTGCGGAAGATTTCCGTGGTCATCACCAAGATTGGCGCGTCCCGATTAATCGAAACATCCCCCGTAACCAGACCCACATTGTCCGCACCAAACGTAGCACGAAAATCTCGCAGCTTCTGGTTGGAGAGGGCTTTCAAGGGAGTGGTATAAAAAACTCGCCCTCCTCTTGACAAAGCGCGGTAAATAGCATACTCGCCAATCAACGTTTTTCCAGAACCTGTGGGGGCACAGACAACAACCGAGCGATTCGCATTCAGCGCCGCGATCGCTTGGAGCTGAAATTGATCCAGAGGAAACGGAAACAGATTTTTGGGGTCAAGGTCTATCTTCGGGGTCGAAACGTTCACACTCGCTCTTTCCAATAGGTGACGACAGCGGGACGGGACGAAAAACACTGTACCCCACAGGGTTCAGTGTGCAGTAGTTCTATTTTGACATCCTCCTGAATGGATTCCCCATATCGGCATACCAATACTGCTCTGATATAGCGCTAAGTAGGTGGACTTTCATGAAAGTTAACGGTTGAGATTAGTGAGATTAGGGAACAGGGAACAGGGAACAGGGAATAGTAAAGAATCTCCTTTCCCAGCCAAGGTAGCTGCTATAACTTCTAAATCGAATTTTTTCTGCCCCAGCTTCCCCAGCTCCCCCAGCTTCCCCATCTCCCCCATCTCCCTCATCTCCCTCATCTCCCTCATCTCCCCAAGCCCCCGCCCATCCTACTCCCAATTTTAGGGTTTGTCCTGATTTGCCCGCTGTCGATTGGAAAAAAGGCTGTAGCAACTTGGACACGGAGATCTACAAGCGATGTGCAACAACATGAGCAAGTTTTCACCAGCATCCTATTTTAGGGGAGAACGTGAAAGCGTAGCCATTTTGTCCAATCAATCAGCCAAGCGTCTTACGTTTGATGTTAAGGGCAACGATGACAATCGCGGCAGCGGTCGCTAAATGGTGATAACATCACCAGGTAAGCCGCTGAATTCTAGTAAGCATCAAGCTAGATTGAAGGTACAGCCGAAACAGTAACCCAGCTTGAGAAGCTGGGTTTTCGCTTATCGGAAAGCCGATCAATTGAAATATGCACCCATGCACCTCAGCCCCCGTTCCCCTGCTTCCCGACACCGGGCGGCTGGGATTTTTAATAAAATTTAACAATCGTCAAACAGTTGCGGTTATCATCCATGCGTGTATAACTGAGCTTATCGGCAATTTTTTGCATAATAGCCAATCCTCGCCCTCCTTCCGCCTGATCAGCAGGCAAGGACGGCGGAGTTCGGAGCCGCCGTTCAAAATCAAAAGGCGCTCCACAGTCCCAGACCCGTATCTCTAGGCGTTGGGGGGATTGCCCCAGAATTACCTCAACCTCAATGGAAACACTGGGTGGCAGGTCTTTCTGGGCATATTTCACCGCGTTAGTGTATCCTTCCGCAAGCGCTAGTTTGCACTGTAACCAGACTTTTGTTTCGATTGAGGAGGGGTGAAGCTCCCCAAACCACGATAAAACCTGGTCTAACGCATTCAGGTCGGAAGGAAATTGCTTGCTAAATGTTTGAAGCTCTCTCAACTGCTCAAAGCCTTTCACATCAACGACATCAAATCCAGAATTAAAATGAACAGATACTCCCTGTGAAAAAATCCAGTCTACCCTAGATTTATCCCTTGCTCTACCATTTATTCACTGACCTTGCGATCTTTATCACTTTCTCATGAAAGTACCCATAGCTTCATCGAGTCTTCCTTCTTGTTGTAAGCGCGTGCATCTGCAATCTCCTTGAGTGACTTGTATTATCTCGATGCCATGACCCAAATTCTAATTATTGATGACGACCCTGCCATTCAAATACTGCTGAAACGGACGCTTCATAACCAAGGTTATGACGTCACCATCGCTAGTAACGGCGAAGAGGGTCTTGAACTTGTGCAGCAGTTGCGTCCGGCTTTGGTCATTTGTGATTGGATTATGCCAAGGATGAACGGACTAGAAGTCTGTCGTCAAATTAAGGCAACCCCAGCACTATCAACCACTATGTTCATTCTGCTGACCTCTCTCGGTTCCGTTGGGGATCGCGTCAAGGGACTGGATGCTGGGGCGGATGACTTTATCTGTAAGCCAATCGAAATCGCTGAGTTGCAGGCGCGAGTACGTTCCGGCTTGAGACTGCATGAACTCAGCCGCGATTTGCAGCACCAAAAACATTTGCTGGAAATGGAACTCGCAGAAGCAGCGGAGTACGTCCGTTCCATTCTGCCAGACCAGATGACCGAACCGCCTGTGACTATTGACTCTCGATTCATTCCATCTCGGCAATTAGGAGGTGATGGCTTCGATTACTACTGGTTGGATTCAGAACACCTGGCAATTTATCTGTTAGATACGGCTGGACATGGCTTGAGAGCAGCTTTGCCAACGCTGTCGGTGTTAAATCTGTTGAGAGCACGCACCCTGCCGAATATTGACTATTACCAACCCAGCGACGTTCTGCGAGGGTTAAACCAGACCTTTCAGATGACAGAACGCAACGATAAATACTTTACCATCTGGTATGGAGTCTATAATCGGACGAAGCGTCAACTTGTTTATGCCAGTGCTGGACATCCACCAGCTGTCTTATTTTCGGGTAAGCCATCGTCTAGTCTGGAGGTCAATCTCTTGAAGACAACTGGACTGCCTGTGGGTATGCTGCTTGAGGCTGAGTATGTTGATGATAGCTGCGACGTCAGCGAATCCAGTTCCCTTTACATTTTCAGCGATGGGATTTACGAGATTCACCAACCCGATGGTAATATCTGGGGACTTGACTCATTCGTCAAACTTTTGGGTGAGTGTAGGATAGATAGTTCGTGTAATCTCAACTCGATCTTAGAGGGCGTTGACATATTAAATCCCAACGACTTTTTCGATGATGATTTGTCTTTGCTAGAAATTAACTTTGATTGATAGGTTCCCCGACTTCCTAAGCTGGCGAAGGAACGGCTGACGTCGGGGATTCCCTCCCGTCCTTAATCTGGGTTGACTACCCCCTTTCAGGACAGGGCAGAGGGCAAAAGTACCCAACTTAATAAAATTTGGTATTTTGGTATTAGCCATAAAACCCCATTTTTGGATAAAAGAGTTGCCCGCCAAGGATTGGTATTCCTGGCGGGTTGTTACTAAAAGGTGATCCGTTACTTAGGAGCTTAACACTCCCTCTTCAGCACGGGGATTCTTACTGGGCTTTGCCAAATTGGGCTAACCCGGAGAATTATGCACTAGAAGAGACAGCCTCCTCAAACGCTTCTCGTGTGGGAAAGATTTCAAACACCCGATCCATGCTTGTCAGTTCAAATAACATTTTGATCTGTTCGTTGACTGAGCAAACAAAGAGCTTTCCCCCAGCAGCACGAACGGTCTTAAGGGCAAGAACCAGCGCCCCTAAGCCCGAACTATCCATAAAGGTAACGTCTTGAAAATCAATCAATACGATGTCGGCATTCGATTGCACAAGGTCGCTAATTTCTTGACGAAATTGACCGGCTTTTGTGCCATCTAAGATACCAGAGGGTTGAACAACTTTAACCACAGGACTCATATACTACTTATGACTGCCGTTACAGAAATATCCAGACCTTGCCAGTATAGCCGCGACAATTCAAATCAGCCAAATTTTTGAACTGAGAAGAGGTGTCGTTTTTAGGCAGTTTTTATCCTCTGGAGAGATTATAGAGATATCTCTCTTGAGTAACTTCATTCTGTTTTCCACAGGATCAGCTATCTGCATTGGTCAGGGATGGAATGTATCTCAACTTGGGCGGAGATACGTCACTCCTTACCGAGTCCAGCCGTATCCATCCGGATTTTTTCGGTAAGCACATTTACTTTGACGCTCCCTTGGCTTAAAGCGAGGGATTCTTGGGCTGAATATTGCCGTTCAGGTTTGTTTCCCTGACTGTGGTCTTATACACTCATGTCTACGGTATGCTCCGTACTCCTCAAGCGTGAATTTCCGTCCGCCCGACGGTATGTACAGATACTACCATCTTTTCTGGCAATTCATCCCGCCACTAAAGGTGAAGGTCTTCTTACCGGAAAGGACTTGGTAAGCTTCAGTAAGAACATTACGAAGTTGGGCAATGACAGACCAAGTTTTGATTCTGGGAGGACGAGGACGTATCGGCAGCAATGTTATGCAAGATCTCATTGCCCATACCCAAGCACAAATTACGATTACAGGGCGTCACAGGACATCAGAGACAGCATTTTCGCCACAGGTGCAGTGTCTCAGTCTAGATTTAGCAGATCAGGATGGGTTGAGGCGTGCGATCGCGTCTCATAATCTGGTTATCCATTGTGCCGGTCCTTTTCTCTATCGCGACGCCTCGGTTCTCAAAACTTGCATTGAGATGGGCGTAAATTATCTGGATGTGAGTGATAATCGCGCCTTTATTCACAAAGCCTTCGCCGATCACGAAGCAGCAGCGGCGGCAGGTGTCACGGCGATTATCAATACTGGGGTTTTTCCGGGAATCTCCAATAGCATGGTGCGTCAGGCGGTTGAACAACTAGATCAGCCAGAAACCATTCACCTGAGTTATGGTGTAGCCGGTTCCGGTGGCGCTGGCGTCACAGTGATGCGAACCACGTTTCTGGGGTTAACAGACCCCTTTGAGGCGTGGATTGATAACCAGTGGCGTCAGGTCAAACCCTATAGCGATCGCGAAACGGTTCATTTCCCCCAACCTTATGGCAAGGTCGGTATCTACTGGTTCGACGTACCAGAAACCGTTACCCTTGTCAATTCCTTCCCTGTGAAAACGGTGATCACCAAGTTTGGTTCAATTCCCGATATTTATAACCACCTCACCTGGATCACCGCCCATCTGTTTCCCGCCGATTGGTTAAGGAAACCCAAAAATATCGAGTATCTGTCCCAACTCAGCTACCGCATGACCCAATTTAGCGATCGCATCAGTGGCATTGGAATTGCCATTCGCGCCCAAGTCACAGGGTACCAGGCTGGCAAACCTGTCACAGTTATCTCAACCTTGGTGCATGAAAATACGGCAGCAGCGGCTGGTGCCGGTACAGGCAGCATTGCCCAGTTTATCTTGGCAGGTCAACTCAGTCAACCTGGTGTTTGGTCGGTTGAACAAGCGCTGGCAACGGAGTTATTTATACAAGCGATGCAACGTCGAAATATCCAAATTTATTCGCAAACGACCCCACTGACCTAAAACTTGAACCTTATTTGTTAGAGTTGATATATTTTGGAAAATTTCCGGGGAAACGAATTATTCAATTTTTATTATTTTTCACCTAACAATATTTCGTTTAATTTTTTTGATTGATAGAACCAGAAAAAGTTGGGCTTTTTCCGGAGTTTTAAGCTAGGCTTAGTATGGTTTAAAAGTATTACAGATGTAAAAATGAGTGTAAACTCTTGAGAGTTTTTTAGTTGAAGCCTGGTTGTTAATCATGCCTAAACATTAAGAAACTTATAGAATTACTTCTGTATAACTAAACACCTAGATAAATGAAGAACACATCTCATTAATCTATCCTAAAAGTAAGGAGCAAATGTGTTAGAACTAAAACGCGATAAACTAGGACAACTAAGCAGCATTGAATCCTTCCGAGCGATTGTGGAAGGCATGACAGACGCTTTAGGAGACAAGGCTACAGCCGTAGCACTGACCTCTGCGGGTCGGAAGCACGGTAAGGAAGTTGCTGCAAAGTTGGGCTTCAAAGGTTCGGAACAAGACTTAGATGAGGCTGCCAAACAAATTACGGAACTTTTGGGAGAAAAAGGTTCTCGCCTTTGCATCATTGATCGGATTGTTCGGGACGGTGATTCGATCAAAGTCTACACCTTAGAAACCCTCTGTGCTATCGGTGGAACGGAGGAAACTCCTCCCAAGTGTACTTTTACACTCGGTCTAGTTTGGGGAGTCTTAGGGGAACTACTTCAATCGAAACTGAAGGCAACTCAAACGGAATCTGTACTCCGGGGTGATAGTTACGACTTGTTTGAGTTTACTGTACTCACTTAATCTGTGAAGAGGGCGGCTTTTTATTCTCTTCCAGGAGAGTTCTAAATGGATAAAAGCCGCTATTTGTAGAGACGTAGCATGCTACGTCTCTATATTAGTTATGGGTAGGTAGGAGAGTAGTGGCATGGCACACCTAATTGAAGAGATTAGCCTCACACCCAGAAACCGAATGGGCGCAAAGCCTTGCGCCCATTAAACTCTCAGTATTACCCGTTAAAACGTTAAAAGCATCCTGTCTCTGTTTAAAACAAATCCTTTCTTTTTGTACCAATCTACGATAAAAGGAGTCTTCGTTTTGATCGGAGTCAGACGTATTCCTTTAACGCCTTGGCATTTAAGTTGAGCGATGGCTTCGTTTAAAAGCTGATTTCCGAATCCTTTACCTCGACAGTTAGGCTTAACTTCGATGAGATTAATAACACCAAACCCATCGGGAGCGATGGTAAACACGATTTCCCCGACAATCTCGTTTTGCACAATTAATTCAAACATAATTCACCTTACCGCTGAATCGCGGCGTTGTATTAACCTGAGTTCGATGCCAAAGGCTGATAACGTAATGAGGTGGGATACAGGTTACAGGGTTTTCCGAAAAATGAACACCTGTAGCGACGCTGAACTCAGAGGTATTGGCTAAATTCAAGTGCGCTGCACTAGCTAGTTTTTCTACAAATCCTGGGCTGTATTGCTGAAGACACTCAAAATTATTAGGATTGTCTCAGTTTTTGCCCTGATGGTTGATTTCCTCTAATCAACAGATTTTAATGAGTCTTAGGACTATTCTTTTTTGAATGGATTCTCCTTAGCAAATCTGAAACATGGTGTCAAGTTTTCGAGGCTAAATTCCATGATCCAGAGAAAAATAGAGAGTTGTGTTATCCTTTTTAACACATGTCTATAGTATAGCTTACTTATTAGCTTCTATGGGTTGAGTCAGTGTCAAGACTTGCCAAATGTCTTGCATATAATATAATCGAACAGGAAGAGAATCTCAGTAGAGCGAAACGTTTTAGGTAAGAGGTGCAGAGGGACGGGGGCAAGAGCATGGATGCCAACTGAACCTGAATGAAAGCCATGTTCCAGACATGCCATGGCGCGTCTGGGAGCTGGGGTGCATACTAAAGTTGCCAGTTCATAATTCTTAGTGCAAGCATCTTGCCCGATTTTTATTAGGGACTTGCAGGTTAATAATGTATGTACCAACTAAGTTTCACAGAATTGTTGATACAGCTTTATTAACGAGTACTCTATTTTTACGCAACTATGAGGTCTGCATTTTTATATTTGTTTATATTTTAAATTAAAACTCTTTTTAAAAGGAATTTTTCAAACATAATTGGGACTATATTAATTATAAATTACAGCAATATCAATGTCTAGATGGGCAGCAAAAAAAATATATTTTCCGGATTTCACCAATCAAATATGTATAGTATTTTTAGAAACAGCAGGACAATATATATTAAACGAGTTAGACATCTATTAAAAAAGAATTTATTTAACAAAAATAAATTCTCAAAACAAGAGGAGTCTAACTCACCATAATTGCCTTGCTAAACACTTTTTTGGTTGATAAAGTGTTCTAACTATATGTTGTCAAGAATAAGGAGTAAACGTGTTAGAGCTCAAGCGGGATCAATTAGGACAATTCAGCAGTATTGAATCCTTCCGGGCGCTGGTTGAAGGGATGAGCGATGCCTTAGGTGAAAAAGCGACAGCCGTTGCTCTGACTGCTGCTGGTCGTAAGCATGGGCAAGAACTAGCGGGAAAGTTAGGGTTCAAAGGGACGACCCAAAACTTGGAAGATGCAACCAAGCAAATCGCCGAAGTTTTGGGTGAAGAGGGCGCTCGTTTGTGTATCATCGACAAGATTACGCAAGAGGGCGACACTGTCAAGGTTTATACCACTGAAACCCTCTGCGCGATCGGCGGAACTGATGAAGAACCTCCCAAATGTACTTTTACCCTCGGTTTAGTTTGGGGCGTCTTAACCGAACTGCTTCAGCACAAATTAAAGGGTTCACAAACAAAATCAGTCCTTCGAGGTGACTCTTACGACTTGTTCGAGTTTATTACTGTTGAGTAATTCAACAAAAAGCAGCTAATGAGGATTGCCCTGCTATCACACTCAGCAAACCTTCTTTTAGCCGCCATTTCATTTGTTCATCATGAGCTGACTGGGTAGCCTTACCGTTTGGGCTAAAACCCAGAAGTAAAGGATATTAACATCGAACCAGTCAGCCATGCTTGTCCTAGTTACATAACTTAACTTCATTGTCCTCTATTAACGTTAAGGAGAAACACAAAAATGGGAATCAATACTCAGAAACTGAGTCACCTGGTTCAGAATTTTGTCTCAACGACAACTGATGTGATCGGTGCTGCGATTGTCACGCCTGATGGTTTACCCCTGGCGTCTAGCTTACCGGGTTCAGTGGCTGAAGAGCGTATCTCAGCAATGTCCGCCACCATGCTGTCTCTGGGTGAACGGATTTCCAAAGAACTCTTGGGAGGTCTAACCAGTCGTATTTTAGTCGAAGGTGATGATGGCTACAGCATTATGACCGATTGCGGTCCAGAAGCCGTTTTCATCGTTCTGGCTGGGAAAGATGCCAAACAAGGCGCTCTCAACTTGGATATAGGTCGAACTGTTACCCAGATTAAAGTCAGTTTGGGTTAATTCGGTCAGTCTCTTACCCACACCCTGACTTTTTCCAGGATACTGCTGGTCAATTAACTGGGGCGTCAGCCCCCTCAGACCCCTCTCCTGCAAGGGGAGGGGCTTTCAGCATTGGTGTCAACTTAAGCCACAACCCTTGCCAATCCTAATTTTCAGCGAGGGTGTCCCTGCTCCCCCTGCTTCCCCTTCCGTGCAGCAAAAGCGAAGTATCCTTAAATTATGATGACAAATAATAAAAATATACATAAGCGAAACTGTATATCTGGAGACAAGACTAGAGATAACCACAATACTAATTTGAGCTAACCTCCGGACTTATCTGCTAACCCACGAAAAAAGGTAATGTCAGGAACGTTATGTCTTTTGTCCTTTGTCAGTGGCAAAGGTTTAAGGCAGATTTAGTTTGTGTAACCGTATTAGTGTTAACACAGCATTAGTCTAGGCTGATAAAGTTCTGCATGAGCCTAGCAAGATACAATAGTATTTATTCTATTTGCCATCTATTTCCTAATACTTGAATACCTTTGAATTCAATCACAATTCTAAACGTGCGTTGTATTCAGTTTATTTAAATACCATGCCTTACTTTTAATTGGGTATTTAAATAAAATGTGCTGCCTAATTTCATACATCAAAGTTTCTTTACAAAAACAACACAAAAAAATATGGACAAACACAAAAATTATTTGTTATTAATAAAGAAGATTAAAAGTTCATAATGCTAGGAGAAAACTATGACCTTAGATGCTAATGCATTTATGGAAAAAATGGCAAAGCGTATTAGCTTTACCGATGAAGACAAAGCAATCCTCAAAGCCAACGCGACTTGGGGCAAAGACATCGCTCCAGAAATGGCAAATCATTTTTATGCTTATTTGGGACGAGATCCAGAAATGAGCGAAATTTTGAATGCCAAAGAAGGACGAATGCATCGCCTACGTGAAACTTTTACTGAATGGTTTTACGAAATGTTTACAGGTATGGATGATTGGGGTAATGCTTATGCCGCTCGCCGCTGGCGAATTGGTCTAGTGCATGTGCAGATTGGCATTGGACCACAGCATGTGGTTCCAGCCATGGCAATTGTGGTTAATGCTGTGGGTAAAAAGCTAAAAGAGGCAGACAAAAATGAAGAATTACGGGATGCCCTCAGTCTAATTTGCATGATCGATCTGGCGTTTATTGAACAAGCCTACATTGAAGTCACGTCAGCCGCCGTACTTCAAGAAACTGGCTGGACAGAAGGCTTATTCAAACGCCTCATTTCCACAGGTGCAGCTTCGATGTAACTCAACGCTTAACTGTATTAGCAATCTCTCAAATTTCAGCAGGAGTCAAACAAGCAATGGCGATTAATTCTGAAAAATTAGGACATATTCTTAAGGATTTTGTCTCGGCGACGAATGATGTTGAAGGTGCTGCTATTGTCACTCCAGATGGTTTACCTCTGGCAACTACTTTGCCGAGTAATATGGATGATGAACGGGTATCAGCTATGTCTGCGGCGATGCTATCTTTAGGTGAAAGAATTGGTAAAGAACTGGTTCGAGGTGCAATTGATCGCATCTATGTTGAAGGTAACCAAGGCTTGAGTATTTTGACCAGTTGTGGTGAAGATGCTGTCTTTCTCGTTTTAGCGACTAAACAAGCCAAACAAGGACTTTTGATGTTGGAAATAAAACGGACTCTTAGTGACCTTAAGTCTATCTTACTGTAAAGCAAAAAACAATTGTCAGGCACTATTTAAAAGGCTGGAATTAATTACAAAATGATAGCAATAAATATCCTGACATTGCTCAACTATCCCCTTAATAGCATTTTCTGTTTTTACTTCCACATCAAATACCAAACGTATTCTTTGAGTTCAAGATAGTTGTGATTTATTTTTTGCAGTTCTGGAGGTGACTAAAACAACTTTATGTAATAAGTATTTATGCTATCGTTATGCCACCTAATAAAACTAACAACAAAAAATGGTCAAATAAAGTTCATGAAAAATATACGTGTAGTTATAACTGGAACTGTCGGAGCAGGTAAGTCTACTTTTGTACGTACAGCTAGTGAAATTGATGTTGTAGAAATAGAACGTAAGGTTAGTAATTCCGAAAAAGAATACTCATTTAAGGATAAAACTACTGTTGCGTTTGACTTTGGTAAATTGGCGTTAGATGCCAATAAAAACTTGCATATATATGGGACTCCCGGTCAAACCCGCTTTGATTTTATGTGGGATATTTTAATTAAAGGGGCTGAGGCTTATATTCTACTGGTGAAGGCTAATCAAGCAGATAGTTTTTCCTACGCTAAAGATATTTTAGCTTTTATGAATAATCGCGTTCAAGTACCGATGGTTATTGGTTTAACTCATACTGATTGTTCGGGGGCTATACCGACAGAAGAAATAGTCCAACATTTAGGCATTTTAAATGATAAAGATTATCCAGCTATTTTGAAGGTTAATCCTCGACTAAAAATTTCGGTTGTGACTGCCCTAAAAGTTTTAACAAATAAAGTTATCTGAATTAATTACAAGACAATTCATAAACTAAAGATATTATTATAAAAGTATTTAATTTGCCTTTAATCAAACTTAAAAATACTTTTATAGAGAAATATCTGAATAATGTTTTTAATTAAGAAATAGTAAATAGAAAGTTAACTGATTACAATCAGATCAACACAACTAAGGAGATGGATATGGCAATTGCACAGAATGAACTACGTCAAGAACTTGGAGACTTTAGCAGTATTATTTGCCTCAAAGCCATTATTACTGGTGTTGAAGAAGCTTTAGGCGATAAAGCTACAGCAATTGCGCTCATTTCTGCGGGTCGTCAACGGGGCAAAATGTTAGCTGAAAAGCTTGACTTAGTGGACAAGGGCAAAGAAATTTCTTTAGCAGATGTGACCCAAAAAGTCCAATATGCTCTAGGGAAAGAGGGGACTCGTTTGTGCGTGATTGACAAGATCACCCAGGAAGACGAAGGATATAAAGTCTATACTCACGAAACTGTTTGTTCAGCAGGTGAACCTCAAGGCTCGTCTCGGCAATGCACATTTACGATGGGGGCAATTCAAGGGTTTCTTGAAGCCTTTTTAGGTAAGCGTTTACGGGGAACTCAGACTGAATCAACATTACGGGAAGGAACTCACGACGTTTTCGAGTACAAGATTTTAGGCGCTGTCCAAAAATAATCTGGTTTTTGCAATTGGATTGTACGAGTACAGAATAGCGTCAATAAAATAAATACGCAAAAAAGCTGAACATCGTCATGATTTGAGTAAAGGCGTTCTCTGAGAACGTCTCTACATGACGTTTGCACAAAGGAGATTATTGAATCAATTTAAGCAAAACGACGGCTGTGGCAATTAATCCTTACAAATTAGGGCGTATTTTACAAACCTTTGTAAGCAATACTCCTGATGTGCAAGGTGCAGCAATGATGACTCCCGATGGTTTATCCATAGCTGCTAGTTTGCCAGTTGATATGGATGATGAACGGGTATCAGCAATATCAGCAGCGATGTTATCTCTGGGTGAGCGGATTGGTAAGGAACTGGCTCGGGGAACTATTGCTCGTATTTCTGTGGAAGGTAACCATGGCTTAAGTATTTTAACCAGTTGCGGGGAAGATGCTGTTTTTCTGGTTTTAGCCAGTAAGACAGCTAAACCGGGACTGTTAAAATTAGAAATCAAACGAACGATTACTCAATTTAATTTATTTTTGCCGTAAAAATTATCGCTTGACAATATTGCATTGGTGCAGGCATTGATTGCGCCAATGAATTTTATTTTTTCTTAAAAATATACTTCAGCCATAGACTTTATATATGCTTCATTAAAACATCATAGGAAACTACAGACATTTTTATAATTAATTGCTAAAACAGAAGTAGGGATTATTACCTAAAACAAACCCTAGAAATTAGCTGTATAGGAATATTATTTTTATACAGCTAAACAAACTATCAATGTCAGCATTTTTAGCCTCAAATGAGGAAAATATTATGGCAATTGCACAGAATGAACTACGTCAAGAACTTGGAGACTATAGCAGCATTGTTTGCTTGAAAGCAATCGTTGTCGGAGTTGAAGAAGCGCTGGGCGAAAAAGCTGCCGCGATCGCGATGATTTCTGCGGGTCGCCAACGGGGTAAAAAGCTAGCCGAAGATCTGGATTTGGCGGGCAAGGGTTCCTCCATGTCCCTGGAAGATGTGACGGTAAAAATGCAGGAAGCCTTGGGCAAAGAGGGAACTCGTTTGTGCGTCATTGACAAAGTTACCCAAGAGGGTGATATCTACAAAGTTTATACTCACGAAACTGTTTGTTCAGCCGGCGAATCTCAAGGCTCATCCCGGCAATGTACATTCACCATGGGGGCAATTCAAGGATTTCTCGAAGCATTTTTAGGTAAGCGCCTACGGGGAACTCAATCTGAATCCGTCTTACGGGGTGGCAATTTTGATCTATTAGAGTACGCGGATCTTCCTGTAGTCAATCATTAAAAGGGTTCGAGTTTTCGTTCAGTATCTATCGCTACAAAGACTATTTGAAATTGAACAAGGAGTATCACAATGGCTATTAATGCCGAAAAACTGGGAATGATCATCAAAGAGTTTGCTGCTGCCGCCTCTGATGTGGAAGGTGCTGCAATTGTCACCCCAGATGGTTTACCTCTGGCGACGACATTACCCAGTGGTATGGATGACGAACGGGTTTCTGCAATGTCGGCGGCGATGCTTTCGTTAGGGGAACGGATTGGCAAAGAATTAGTTCGCGGTACCATTGACCGTATTTATGTCGAAGGTGATAAAGGTTTGAGTATCCTCACCAGTTGTGGTGAAGATACCGTGTTTCTAGTTCTGGCGACTAAAACGGCGAAGCAAGGACTGTTGATGTTGGACATCAAGCGCACCGTTGGTGAATTACGGATGGTTCTGTCTTAATGGATTGACCAATCTAGGCAGGTATACAGATCCCCGACTTCGTAGGAGTTGTCGGGGATCTTGCTTAGTTGGACAGGGGCGAACTGGACGCTCATTAACATTTCTTAGTAAAGTGAATAGAATTGTATATCCAGATACTTATTTTGAAGTTACCGAGAATTTATGAGAAGCATGGCATAAAAGTATAAGAAATGTTAACACCGTTTATCTAGAGGATGGGTCATCGTCAAAAGATGAAGGCGTCAAAGGCATACGGTTTAAGGATTTAGAGATTACGCAGTGCAGTAATATCTATCGATAGGAAGAGACAAACTAGAATTGAGGCTTAACCTTAATTGTTGGTCTAATCCTCTTAGCGATCCATAAAGGGTCTCGCTGGATTGTAAATTTTTTTTAAAAAAAGCTCATTTCTCCGGAGAAGTTAACTATACTGGGTTTTACCTTCGTAATTTCTTACATTACAGAAATTGATTAAAGGTTTGTTACATAAAGACCATTTTTTACCCCCGATAGGAGGAACGTCCATGGAAATGACAACCCGTGAAAACTTTACAAAGACGTATTCATTCAACGAAAAGGTCAAAGGCTTCTTAATTTGGACATTTACCCTAACCGTAAGTCTCTTAGTGGCAGGGTTTCCGCTGATTGTCTTAATGGTGGCGCTTGGAGCAATTATGGCGATTTCCTTACAATCACTTTTGCCGATTAGTGCCGTTTTGCTCGTCGCCGTTGGTTTGATTGGCGCGAATGTTTTGGGAATTTTATTCGGAGCCGCTGTATTAACCTTTAAGGGCGTCAATCCGAAGGAAGTCCGTTGGTTGAGCTGGTTACATGGTGAGCAGAATATTCTTCATAAGTCAATTTTTGCAGCTTGCCCACTCACCTGCGACTCGGAACCTACAAAGTAGTACTCAATTTGGTATTCAAAAATTTGTCAACATAGCTTGATGACTGAGTAGGTTTTCCATCAAATGGTAGTGTGGCCCGGTTTTAACCGGGTTTTTTCATGTCTAAGAGTAATGTAGAGGTTGCTGTAGGGAGTGTTGTGGTGGGGTTAGGGAGCAGGAGAAGCAGGGAAGCTGGGGAAGCTAGGGTTTTAATAGGTTTTAGCCTATTTCCTTGTATTTGCACAACTGTCAATACGGCTCAAAAAATTGATAGCTAACAGTTATGGAATGTCAATGATAAATAAAAAATTTTTCTGGCTTGACGTTAAAAACAAATACTTAACTAGGTTGGCAATTTTCCGGCGATCGCATTAGACTTTAGATGCCATACAGGTTGTTAGAGACATACCTAGTATGTCTCTACTTCTCAGGGAGTCAAATTTTTTAGCTAGTGCAAATTTGCAAATATCAGCGATCCACTTATTTGCCAAAACCTGTCGGTCACTTAATGAGTACCACTAAGGGGAAGCCATAGTACATTTTCCTGGGTTCAGTGATGCCATAATCCGTGAAGGATGCTACCCGATTCAGGAGAAGACAAGTAACTGTTAACACACCTCAAAGCATTGCTGGCTAAGGGTTTTTGGGTTGTGCAGAAAGCCCTATACTCAGTAGAATCTGCTGAATAAGTTTTGTAGTGGGCAGAAGAGGCAGAAGGCAACAGTAGTACGAGCGAGACGCTCGCTATTGGGTCATATTTTTCACAGATAAAGACTTCAAGCCTTACCTTTATAATCAAATCATGATTTTAATAAAAGTGAACTAATCAATACAATAACTCTATCAATAGGCACTTCTATATTTGGTATTTAAAGATACCAAATATAGGATGGTGCTGACTTCTATAATTTCTAATTTATTTTTCATGTCTTCAATGAAACTTTATCAAAAAATGCCGGATATTATCTTACTTCGACAGAAAGGTTAATTGAAGCAAACCAATCATGCTTGTTTCATTAGTCTTGGGCTACCAAATAACTGAATCTGAATCCTTTAAAATGTATTAGGAGCAAAAAAATGCCGATTGACTCTGACAAAATGACCCGTATTCTGCACAACTTTGTCTCTAAGATCTCTGATGTTGAGGGAGCTGCCGTGGTAACTCCAGATGGTTTGCCACTTGCATCCAGTTTACCCGGTGGTATTGATGATGTGCGGGTATCTGCAATGTCAGCTACGATGCTGTCTCTGGGCGAGAAAGTTGGAGCTGAACTTGCTAAAGGCGGCATGGATCAAATCAGCGTTGCCAGTGGTGAAGGGTTTAGCATTTTGACCAATTGTGGTAACGATGCTGTTTTAATCGTACTCGCTGGAAAAGATGCAAAACAGGGTGTTTTACAGTTAGAAATTCAGCGTATCGTTTCTGACTTGAAAGTTGCAATGAGGTAGTCTATATTAGCCAATTTATAAATTGACTAACCTGCGAAACAAGTTGTAATTTTTATCGCCCCAATCTTAGGCTAAGATGTAGTCAAAGTTTGTATATAAACTTAACAGAAAAGTGGGTTGTGTAAAAATTACAGTAAGTTTCTAGTCAATTGGCACTCTACGTTTAAGAGAACCGACTCAATTCTCTATCGTCTCTCTTGTTAATCATCAAAAATGGGAAGGACATTCGCTTTTCTGTAAAGTCTGAATCAATCCAGTTTCAAGCTTCACACGATGAGTTGGTTAACCTGAGTTAGACATAGGTTAACCAACTCAGTTAAAAAACAATCAAGGTGTTGCATCTCCAATACAGGGACATCAATCAAAAAAATTTAGGACTGGACTCGTTGGTAGCCTTAAATCAAACTAACGTTTATCAACTAGTCAACGGACACGATGTACTGTTAGGAGAAAGAACAGCGATGAAATGGAAAGCATTCATTGCCGAATTTATTGGTACCTTTGCCTTAATCTTCATTGGAGTCGGCGCAATCGCGGCAAACCATATCACCGAAGGAGATGCCGGATTAACGGGTATCGCTCTCGCCCATGGATTAACCATTGCGGTAATGGTGAGCGCCACAGCCGCCGTCAGTGGTGGACATCTGAATCCCGCTGTGACATTTGGAGCATTGCTCACCGGTAAAATTGATCCCAAAAATGCTGGTGGATATGTTCTTTTCCAATGTTTAGGCGCAATTTTTGCCGCTAGTCTGATTAAACTGAGTATTCCCATTCAGGTTTTAAGTGCCGTCAGTATGGGTACACCAGCGTTGGGATCAGGAATTAGTCCCATTGCTGGAGTGGCGATGGAGTTTTTTCTGACATTTTTCTTAGTTTTCGTTATCTTCGGTACCGCCATTGATCCCCGCGCTCCCCAAGTGGGGGGCTTATTTATTGGCTTAACCGTAGCCCTAGATATCCTCGCTGGAGGTCCCATCAGTGGAGGGGCGATGAATCCAGCACGACATTTAGGACCCGCTTTATTAGGTGGAGGACTTAGTAATATCTGGGTGTATTGGGTTGGTCCTTTATTAGGAGGGGCTGTAGCTGCTTTACTGTACGAACTCACTTTGGCGAAATCTTAAAACTTGTCAACCTTAGGAGCGGGTGACCCGGGTCAATGGAATGAACTTCAGTTGTGAATTCATCTTAGCGGGTCGCCCCTAAACGAGCAAAATCTTGCAACCAATTCTCTTCAAATCCAATAGATTCAATGATTTATATCTATTAATCAGGAAGACAGTTGATGCAGTCGGCAAAAAAATGAATGAATTGCGCTGTGTTGTTATGGAGTCAAATTAATGAAATTTTTACGGGTGATTGTCGCAGGTCCGGTTAGTTCGGGGAAATCTACATTCGTGAAAACCGCTAGTGACACTGGCGTTATTGAAACCGAACGTTTTGCCACTGATGCCACATCTTTGTTGAAGCCACAAACGACTGTTGCCTTTGACTTTAGTCGCCTGATCCTCAGTCCGGAAATGGAACTGCATATCTACGGGACTCCTGGTCAATCCCGCTTTGACTTTATGTGGGAGTTGTTAATTCAAAGAGCTGATGCTTACATTCTGTTAGTAGCAGCCCATCGTGCGGATGATTTTTCCTCAGCTCGTGAAATTCTTGCCTATATGCGCCAGCGTGTCAAACTGCCGATGCTCATTGGTCTTACTCATACCGATTGCCCAAACGCCAAGTCTGTAGAAGACGTGACCAGAGAAATGGGTTGTCTCAATGACGAAACCTGCCCAAGCATCGTGACAGTTAATCCGATGGATAATACCTCGGTGATTAATATCCTCATGATGATAAAATCTCATATCCTCAAAGAGGTTGACATTAGCTAATTTTATGTTGTAACAGATAAAAATAAAGCTATTTTGAGTAGATTTTACACTTATAGCTGGCGTTTTATGAAAGTTTGAGTCAGGATAGATTTAAGGGCTTTTTATATCTTTGTCAGAGTAAAATACGGTTGTATTAAAACAGACAATTTTCAGTCTGTGTTCTCGTAAAATTAAATCTATAAGCTGCTTATATTAGGGGTAACTAAGCCAGAGTGGTAATGATGTTTAGCGATAAACCATTGGAGCAATTCATGAGTGTAAATAAATCAAGGTATGAACTACACTTTCATGGTCTAGTGCAAGATGCAGTGACAGTTGAACCCAGTCACGCCAAGCAGATTTATCAAGAAAGTTCGATTCAGCCTACTTCGATCTATCAGTTACCCCTGCAACTGGCTGATTTTACGGGTCGCCAGAAGGAACTCGAATGTATCACCAGTGTGCTAAGACGGGCAACATCCGGTCAAGAATTCCAGACACCGACCGCAATCGTCACGGGTGTTGCGGGTGTGGGCAAATCTGCTTTAGCGGTGCAAGTTGCCTATGAGTTACAATCTGAGTTTCCCGATGCTCAACTGTATGTCAACCTGCGTGGCAGTGAAGGGCAACCTCTCGACCCCTTAGACGTACTCGCGGGGTTTCTGCGGATTTGGGGTGTGGAGGATCGGTCAATGCCTCAAAGTTTGAGTGAACGTTCTCAACTGTATCGTTCGGTGATTGCCGGGAAACGAGTATTAATTATCCTGGACAACGCCCGCGATGAGTTTCAGATTCGTCCTTTGTTACCCCAATGTTCCACTTGTGCGGTGTTAATGACGACTCGTCGCCAGATTAAGGGGTTGGAGGAAGCAACGATTGTTAAGTTATCGGTGATGAGCGAACCCGAGGCGCGATCGCTGTTGGAAAATCTCATTGGTGCAGATGCGATCGCGGCTGAACCAGACGCTACTCAACAGATTATGGCTCAGTGCAATTCTCTGCCGTTGGCGCTAAACATTACAGGCGGGTTTCTGCGTCAATTCCCCGACTGTAAACTGGCGGATTATGCCAGCACGCTGAAGCATGAAAAACAGCGACTGGCAAAAATGCAGCTGAGTGATTTGTCGGTGCGCCCCAGCCTGGTGCTGAGTTATCAGTCACTGGATGAACCCTCGGCGCGTTTGTTCCGCTTACTGGGACTTTTAGTCGGTGTCAATTTTACGGCTGATGTTGCATCCAGGTTTTTAGAGGTTGAGCCGACAATTGCCCAGCAATCCTTTGATACTTTAGTGGCATGGCAGCTTGTCACACCAGTGACACCAGGACGCTACCGTTTCCATGATGTGGTACGCCTGTTTGTCCGGGGACAGCTAGCACAAGAAGAAGCTGCTGATGTCCGACAAGCGGCTCGATTGCGGCTGAGTTGCTGGTATTTGGAAAAGGCTCTAATTGTGGATTTAGCAATTAATCCAGAAACTCGTAGTCAGTTTGTCCAATCCTTTATTAAGGATAAGGATAAGGATAAAGATAAAGATGAATGGTCTACCGAGCGTCATTCGCTGTTGATGGCTCTATACTGGTTTGAAATTGAGCGACCAAATATACTGGCGTCGGTGGAGTGGGCGCATCAAGCGGAGATATGGGATGTGGTGGTGTCCCTCGCTCAGAATTTGGTCAACTTCTTTAATACCTATGGGTATTGGAAAGACTGGGAACGCACTCATGGGTTGGCTTTGGCAGCCAGCCGAGAATTAGGCGATCGGGCGAAAGAGGCGCAGACGCTGATTAACTTAGGGAATGTGTATTCCTTAGCGGGTCAATGGGAGAAAGCTCATCAATGTTATCAGCAGAGTCTGGGTATTTTTAAGGAGTTGGGCAATCGTCCCGGAATGGCGAAGACGTTGAATAATCTGGGGAATGTGTACTTTCAGCAACAGCAAAATCAAAACGCGATCGATTGCTATCAGCAGAGTCTGTCCATTTTCAAGGAATTAGGCGATCGCAACCGAGAAGGTCAGACATTAGCCAATATGGGCATTTACTATGCTCAAGATAATCAGCCAATACCAGCTATTCAATTATGGCAAGATTCGCTGACTAAGCTTCAACCAAACTTACCCAAGTTTCAACGAGTCGCTGAATGGTTAAAGTCGATTCAAGGACAAAGCGTTGAAACTTCTTCTTCCACTCAGACGCCTCAGCCTCAGCGTCTCATTCTTTATTGGGGGGGCGCATTTATCCTGGTGATGAGTTTAATTCTGTCTATCATTATGTTAACGGGGTGAAACATCTAATCCACTGGCTCATTTTTAGAGTTGTGTAACTCTAAAAATTAACTTCATAAAACTATACATACTTAGCGCAAAAAAAAAATACCAGATCTTCCGGATTTTGGAGAAAATCATGGAAAACATTGAATAGCCTTAATGGTATAGCTGTCCCCATAAAGATTAGGACAGATTGAACGGCTTAAACAACCACTTACACATAATAAAGCTTACGTCCTTTGCATTTTACCATTTATTCAAAATATTCATACTTTTATCATAAAACAAGCAGACAATACTCTATAAAAATTGCTAAAACTAGAGAAGACTCTATTTTGAGACTTACCCTAAAATAAATCTAGATCAGAGAAAAATATGACCCTGAACGCTTATGATTTTCTGCAAAAAATGCAAGCTCGGATTCATTTCACTGAAACCGATAAATCCCTCTTGAACTCCCAGGCTGATTGGGGAAAACAAATTGCACCAGAGGTAGCCGAACAGTTCTACGCCTACTTAGGCAGTGATCCAGAAATGAATGCAATTTTAAATCACACAACTGATCGCATCCATCGGCTCCGGGAAACCTTTGTTCAGTGGTTTTACGAAATGTTTACGGGTATGGATGACTGGGGTAATGCTTATGCTGAACGTCTATTTAAGCGACTCATTGCCGCCGGAGCCAGTTCCATCTAAATGGTTAGACAAGACTAAAGATTAGCTAATTAATTTTGGGTGTAGTGAAATTCTGGGTAATTTTATATTTTTTTACAGAGGTGTGCTGTAAAGAAGTTACTCGCTTACTCGCTTAACGGATTTGACATTCATAAACTTAGGTGAAATACTGCGGAGAAAAATATAATGGAAACAATGCGTATTGTCGTAACCGGAACAGTGGGTGCTGGTAAATCAACTTTTGTACGAACCTTTAGTCAAACGACAGTGATTGACACAGAACGCAAAGCGACAGATGACACATCGTTAATGAAGAAACGCACAACTGTTGCTTTCGATTTCGGTACGCGCATTTTAGGTCGGGATATGGAGTTACAAGTTTATGGAACTCCCGGTCAATCGCGCTTTGATTTTATGTGGGATTTATTGATTCGTCGCGCTCATGCCTATATTTTACTGGTGGCAGCCAATCGTTCTAGCTCTTTTAATGATGCTCGCGAAATTATCTCGTTTATGAACAGCCGAGTCCAAATTCCGATGATAATCGGTCTAACTTGTATGGATTTACCTGGCGCTTTGGGACAAGAGCATGTTGCCTTTGCCCTCGGCTTTATGAATAATCAAAACCGACCGCCCATTGTTACAGTAAATCCTAATGAAAAAACGTCAGTTTTTGAATCATTGATGGTGTTAATGGCTCACCAATTGTTACAAAGTAGTAAGAGCAAAGGAAATGCCGCCTTGGGAAATGTCGGAGGTAGTCGTCAAGCTGACTCCCTGAAGTCAAGAACGAAGTATCAGTGGCCCAAGCAACGGTTTTCATCCGGGCTATAGGATTTGATACCAAGTTGCGTTCGTTCTAACCTGTCTTATCAGAGCGAAGCGAAGAATCTGGTCTGAACCATCAATGGTGAAGACAGGACACAATGGCTATCCTGACTACCCCAGCCAAGACGGTGGGAGGGATCGCCGCTTTTGGGTGACTTCCCAGAAAGCTAGACTAAGGTATGATAAAGAGTAGACTCGTCTTAGCAAGGGTTAGCTGACTTATGCGATCGCAATTGCTCCTTCTCCCGTCGGCAAAATTTGGCTAGTGCAGTGAGGTGGTCAGTACTGACCCGCGCAAATCTCCCTTGCACGCCCCTATACGGCTCGGCTAAGAAGAGAGTTAAAGTTCTCACCTTGGGATGCGTGCCAGTTACAATCTCTGAAACTTCAGCATTAAACAGGTCTACAAGAGTTAAGCCAGTATGCTGAGGAAAGTACCGCCTAATAAATAACAACTTCGAGGCAAACTTTCACCCCGTAAGGGAGATATCAAACTCATGTTTGTATTCGTGGTAGACAAAAACCGAAAACCTCTTAATCCGTGTCATCCGGCACGGGCAAGGGAAGTCCTGTCGGACTGTGTTCGGTGTAAGGGAATAAATTCCTCCCTATACATAAATGACAGGGGTTTCCATTCGTCCCCTTACCAATCCCGATTTTCGATGACAAAATTTTAATACTTTAATTATTGTCAACATTTTTTTTGATCATGACGGGGCGCATCTTGCCAGAAGGCGAACAATTGAATTTATCAGGTGAGGACATTTCTGGGTCTGACTTAAATATTCATCAGGCTCAAGAAGTTATTTATCAATTTTTGCTCAAAATTGTTCATCACAATCCCCCAGAAACTGTATTACAAGAGTTTCGCCAATTATTTATATTTGGTCAAGAGCCGAGTGAGCCTCATGTAAAAACGGCACTTGATACAATTATTGCCAGCAAAAATGACCAAGAATTTAGAAATACTTTAAAACGATCTTGTTATATTTTAATTAATAACTGGTCTTCAAAACGCCGTTATGATTTTATTCAAAACCTGATTGAATTAGTTGGTGATCCTCCGCTGAAGCCGACGACTCTATCCCCTTCCATGACTCGGCTAAAAGGGTATGTTGCTAATTTTGTTGATAGCCACGATTATCAAGAACTTAAATTATTTTCGGCTCCCTATACGGCTGAATCGGAAGCCGAACAACAGCACTGGAGTTATCGGTATACATCTTATTTATTAGTTCCCCAATATCTGGACTCTCGCAATCCAATTGAACAGCGAGAAACTGCCAAAAATCTGTCTAGACGGCTGAGGAAAAAATTTAAGTTCGATCTAGCCATGTATACGGCTCGATATGATTCTTCTAATTTAAACTCCGAGAAAAAAATTATTAATCCAACTCGTCTAGGTCCTCACGTAATCCAACTGATTAAAAAAATAAGCTCTCGGCAACTATTGGTTAATTGCCGAAGTTATGCTGATCATTTAAACCAATACGTTCCAAATAAACGCTACCAAGACTTTAAACAGGATTTAAAAAAGTATTTGTTATTTTTAATTAACACTCCCGTTTATTCGGAAATACTGGATAAGTATTTATTTGATCGATTAGATAGTCTTTATGAAAATCATCATCTCAAACCGATTAGTGGTAACTTACTACTACGAACATGTCGGCGAATGATTGAGGTGCTAACAATTGAAGATGGTCGAAAACCTTCGACTCTATTTATTTTGTTGACGAATCGTGGTAACCCTTTAACTTTAGTCGTGATTCTCCTGAAAATTATTTTAATTTGTAAATATGCTCAAACGCATCTTGATGTTTGTATTGCCCAATTAATTCGATATTACGAAAATTCTACTGAAAAAGACTGTCAGTGGCTGATTAATTTCTTGGAAGTTTTCAAGATTATTTTTGCTATTTGTACCGAAGACACTCAATATAACATCGTTAAACTTAGTGATAATGACGATGAGCCAGATGCTTATGTTATGGATCTTGATAACTATCGCGTCTTTTCCCAATTGAAAGGAACGGATCTGCGGAGCGCTGATTTAAGAGGAACAGATATCCGTTATATGGATCTCAGAGCAGCAGATTTACGGGAGGCTGATTTGGCGGGGGCTGATTTGAGCAAAGCCGACTTGAGTCTTGCCAAACTTAGTCAGACAAACTTAAGCGGTGCCATGCTTAATCGCACGGAGTTAAGCGGTGCGATGCTTCAAGATGCTAATTTGAGCGGTGCGAATCTCAGTGAAGCAAATCTACGTTGTGCTGACCTGCGACAAGCTAATCTATGCTGTGCAATTTTAAAGAGCGCTAAACTGCGTCGTGCTAATCTCCAGCAAGCCGATCTGAGTAGTGCTGACTTAAGTAATGCTAGCTTGAATTCTGCGAATCTAGTGAATGCCAATCTGCGCTATGCTGATCTGAGCAATGCTGATCTCAGTAAAGCCAATCTTAAGAATGTAGATCTCAGGGATGCTAATCTTAGATGCGCTCAACTCAATTGGACTCAGCTAAACCACGCCAATTTAAGTAGTGCTAACTTGGATCGGGCTGACCTCAGTTATGCCAGTTTGTGTCATGCCAATCTTCAGAAAACGGACTTAACTCGCACAGATTTGAGCAATAGTAACCTCAGTAGAAGCGATATGAGTAAAGCTTTGCTACGTCACGTTAATTTGACGGGGGCAAATCTCAATCATGCTAATCTTATTGGTGCCAACCTGTTTAATGCAAATCTCACGGATGTGAAGGTTAAGGGAACTCGATTTGGAAATAATTCTGGACTCTCTGAGCCAATGAAGCGAGAACTCAAACAACAGGGTGCAATTATTGGGTAAAGAGCCCTCAAACGCTTATATAAGACGTAGCTTGCTTCTTTTCGGGAAGCGAGTATAACGATCTCTGCGGTTAACTTTAATTGTTCCCACCTACGTATTATCGTTTTTTTTCAGTCCTGATGTTACTAAACCCGCCTCCATCTCCCAGATACGCCATAGCACGTCTGGACTATTGCTCCCCCATCTCTTTTATCTCCCCTGTATCCCCGCTCCCCAAGATGCTACGGATTTTGGTTACAATAAATATTTCCGATAAAGGATATTTTGGGAAAAGGTTAAACTAGAGGCAGAGACTGTCGCCGCTATGGAGCAGTAGAGACAGATAACCACCAGGATTAGCCAACTCAGATTTTGCCTATTTATGGAGGGGCGCATCATACCAGACAATCAGCAAATCGATTCTTCGGCTGATGGAGAATCAAAGCAGCAACGGATTCAGCAAGCTCAGGAGGTTATTTTTCAATTCCTAATCGATCGAGTGGAAAATGATCCTCCTGAAACTGTTTTACAGGACTTTAAGCAGTTATTTTTTTCCAGTGAGTGTACGCAAAATCCAGACGTCGCTCGCTCAATGCATGAGCTGCTTGAGCAAAAGAATGAGCAAGAATTCAGAAATACTCTGAAGCGGTCTTGCTATATTTTAATTAACAATTGGTTGGCAAGTCGGCGATCAGACTCGATAGAGGAGTTGATTCAAACGCTGGCTAAGGTGGACTCAGTTAAATCTACTGTATCTCAGACCCTGAATCGTTTGAGAACGTGGATTGCTAATTTTATTGAAAGCCAGGATTATCAAGAACTTAAAGTCTTTACCTCAAGCCGTACCGAACGTCGAGGGTGGAGTCATCGCTATGCTTATTATTTATTGTTACCGCAATATTTAGATTCTCAAAATCCAGTTGAGCAGCGGGAATTAGCTAAGAAAACGGCAAAACGGTTAAAAGAGAAGTTTAAATTTGAGCTAGCAATGTACACCGTGCATTGTAATTCGCCAACCTTTAAAAAGGAACCGCCCCCGAATCCCACTCGACTGGGCAATGGAATCATTCGTCTGCTCAAACAACTGATATCGCGTAAGTTTCTGCACAGTTATTCCCATACGGCTGATGTTTTTGTTCAGCAGAGCAAAACGCTGACTTATCGAGACTTTAAGCAGAAATTACTCGACTATTTACTCTTTTCAACGAGTCCTCATCAGTCGATTGATTTTTTTAAAAAGACTCTGACCGAAAAACTAGAGATGCTCTATGAGTCATACAATGAGGAAACGACGACCATGGAGCTATTACTGCGGACTTGTCGGCGCACCTTGGAATTTTTAACCACAGAAAATGGGCAGGAACCCTCGCCACTCTTTATCACTCTCACCAGCCAAGGCAGTCCTCTGACAATTGTAATTCTCCTGCTCAAAATTATTTTATTGTGTAATTATGTTCGCACTCATTTAGATAATTGTATTGCCAATTTAATTCGATATTACGAAAAATATTCGGAAACAGAATGCCGATTTTTTATTCATTTTTTGGACATTTTTAATGTTGTTTTTGCTATTTATACCGAGAACGTGCAATTTGATGTCGTCAAAATTAAGAAGGGCGAATCAGCGGTTTCTGATTTGGAGGCATACCGCATTTTTTGCCAATTGAAAGGTGCTAATCTACGCGGGAGTGATCTGAAGGGGGCTGACATTCGTAATAGTGATTTGAGTGCTGCCGATTTGCGGGAAGCAAATCTCAGCAGTGCTGATCTGAGTGAGGCGAATTTGAGTCTGGCTAAATTGGGGGGCGCTAATTTAAGTAGTGCCATACTCATGGGGGCTGATTTAACGGTTACTGACTTGAATTGTGCCAATCTCAATGGCGCTAACCTAAATAACGCCAATCTGAGTCGTTCAAACTTGCAAAATATTAATCTGCGTCGCGCCAGTTTGATTGGGGCGAAACTGCGACATACCAACCTCCAACAGGCGGATCTCAGCCATGGAAATTTGAATCAGGCAATTCTCACAGGTGCCAATCTCAAGAATGCCAATTTACGACAAACTAGCCTCCAGTACGGGGATTTAAGTGAGGTTGACTTGAGTGAGGCAAACCTGAGTCAGGCGAACTTAACAGGTGCAGACTTACAGCGCAGTCAATTGGATCAAGCGACTTTAGAGGGGGCAATTTTAGAACAGGCAAATCTGAGCGGAGCCAGTCTATTCAGAGCCGATTTGAGCCAAGCGAATCTCAGCAATGCTCAACTGAATCAGGCGATGTTAAGGGGAGCCAATTTAAAGGAGGTGCGATTGCGTCGGGCTATCCTCAGTCATGCTAATTTAGAAGGGGCAAATCTGAGTCGCGCTGATTTGAGTCGTGCTGATTTAAGTAATTTAAATCTCAGGGGAGCCGATTTAAGTCATACGTTTCTGCGTCATGTCAACTTGACGAATGCGGATTTGAGACAGGCAAATCTCACAGGCGCGAATCTGTTCAATGCCAATCTGAGTGGTGTGAAGGTTGAGGGAGCTATATTTAAGCAAAATGCGGGGTTGTCTGCTGCTCAGGGGCGAGAATTAGAACAGTTAGGGGCTACGGTTGAGTTGAGTAAGTTAACATCCCGCGATCGCAATGTCTGGAAACATCCCCTTCCTCCACATTCCCTATTGCCAAACCAATCTGAAAATTAGTCATTTATAAGGCTTTGAAGCTCCTTATCATTTTTTAGTACAGGGTATAGAATTTATGTCCAGGTACTTATTTTATCTATACTCCTGACCAATCCTCTATTTGCAATTCTTTAATTTGTCCAAAATCTGATGTATTACGAGTAAGTAATATTGCATTAGTTACGATAGAAATCGCGGCAATTTTCAGATCCATATTACCTAGACGTGGATATCTTTTTCTCAAGCGTCGGTGTTCTAGAGCAGCATCACGATTAAATGGAATGACCACAATCGAGCGATAATTATCTGAAAGCTGTTGTAGCCCTTGATATGCCAGTAGCTGCTCGTCTAACGTTTTTGCCCTAGATATTACACTGAGACGACCTCTAACTTGTTCTTCGTAGGTAATGATAGTGACGGCAACCTCTGCTGCTTCAACGGTTGCCAACCTTGCTAGAATGCGTCTGCCCTCTTGCCCATTACGCTGGATAAGACTGAGATGATCGGTGTCGAGAATGTACATCGTAAAGCGCTAGGAAAGCTACTCAACAGACTGCCGCCATTCTTGACCCAGACGAACGGCTTCATCAAATGTGGGATCATTTTCAAAGCTGCCTGCCACTTTCATCCACCAAGGAGTTTCCTGCTCAAGCAAGCCAGCAAGTAGTTGCTTCAACTGGGCTAGCTCTGACTCTAAGGCTGCAACTCGCGCTTCGAGACCTTGAGAGCGGTTGTCAAGTTGCTGGGAAGTCATAGTTAAAGAGGTGGTAGTTCGGAATTATTGCCCTATTATAGCAAGCCCGCTTTCTCTGAATCACGGCGAAATTAGCCTTGCCACCAAAAATGGGCTGCGATCGCAATGTCTGGCGAAATCCCCTTCCTCCACATCCCATATTGCCGAACCAATCTGAAAATTAGTCTTATGTCTTATGTCTTATGTCACTGTTTCCCATTCTCTATTTCCTCATAATTCATTGACAATTTCATTGCTAGAGGTTTTATTGACTCGTTCGGGATTGGGTTGTAATGGTTCAGGTAATGATTGAACGCCTCCCCACTGGCTAATAAAACTTTGCAGCAGTGCTTCTTGTTGGGCGCGAAATCCTTCTAAGTTGTAACCCCTATTCATCGTCGAAAACCAGATAATTCCCTGCTGCTGGGTGGGTAAAGCTCCGCCTAAAGCGCTGACATTATTTAAACTTCCTGATTTAACAATGGTGAATGGGGGAAGCGGACGTTCGTTTAAAATCCCTTCATCTTGTCCAACAACCGCCAAGACATCGCCAAGGCTCATATTATAAGGTTGAAGATATCGGGCAATGGCGAGAAATAAACCGGAAGCCGCACGGGGAGAAATTTTGTTTTGATCGCTTAATCCAGACCCATTAACTAACGTGATTTCCGCTTGAGGAACGCCTGCGGCGGCGGCGGCTTGTTGGGCGACAACATTCGCTCCCCCGACGGAGTTGGCGAGCATTTCCGCCATTTTATTATTACTATATTGATTCATTTTTTTGATCAGTTCAGCCAGGGGGAAAGAATAGTGGCGAATCAAGGGTTGGACGTTGCTGGGAGGGGTGGGGGAGATTTGTACCGAACCCGCGATCGCAACTTGAGGTTTGGGGGTGTCTGGGGGTAGGGTTTGATACTGGGTTTGGGCGGCGGGAGTCCAAAGTTGACTATTTAATCCTTGTCTGAGAAGAGTCCCTGATTTGAGTGGAGCAAACTCAAAGTTCATGTAAAATTTGCCTGTGATGATTAAATTACCCGCTACCTGCTGGATACCCATCTGATTGAGGAGATTACCGAGAGCGATCGCTTCTTCCCAGACAAAGAATGGATCGTCTCCCCCTTCAATCACTAAGTCTCCCTGGAGAACCCCGTTTTCCACAGCACCCGTTGCGCCAATCAGGGTGATGAATTGGTGATCGGGACCAAAGGTTTGCAAAGCGGCGAGGGATGTGGCGATTTTGGTGATAGAAGCCGCAGGTAAGGGAACAGTACCTTGATAATTCGCCAGTAGAGTATCCCCCGCTTGAATCCAGATCCCATGATTTTCCTTGGCAAATCCTTTGGCGGCTAAACCATTCATGTACTGCTCAATTTGCGCTTGGATCGCCGGATTGGGATTATCCGGGGAAGCGAGTGAGGGAATCGCTGGTTTTTGCGCCAATTCCGCTTCTGCTGGACTGTCGGCGACTGAGACAGTATCGATATCGTTTTCGTTGGCGGAAGGTTGGGAGGGATTAGATTGAGGGGAACATCCGGCGGTAAAGGAGAGGAGGGTTAGGGATAGTGCAGTTGTCAAGGGCAGGGATTTGAACATTGGAATTATACGAATTACGGATTATGATTTCCCAATCTAGACTGTACTATAGCGTTTCTCATCTTATGTGGGAGGTAGGGCGCAAGGATGGTGCCCCTACAGCGCCCAATAACAAATAACAAATGACGAATGACGAATGACAAATCAAGCAATTTGACTTCCCAAAACTTGGTTTTCCCGCTCAATTTCCCCTAAAAAACTACGGAAACTTTTTTCGTGGTTTTGTTCCCAGCGCTGAATAATATGGAGAATCTCTCGTAATAAATAGCCGGAACCACAGGTGACATAATCGACAATATATTCAGAGTCCAGACTGAGAGACTCCAGAGAATTGCCGCGAAAATCAACTAAATAACCGCCGGCTGCTTTTAAAATTGGATAGGCGAGCAAATTATAATTTTCCGAAGCATGACGACATTCGACCATAACATCAGCAGCGCCTCGGGCGATTTCACAAAATTCCATAGCTGAGTTATCGATCGAGCGAATATCCCGACAGCATAACCACAAGGGGAAACTGCCGCTCAATGCTTCTTTTGCCCGATTATAGCCGGGACGTAAGTATGCGATCGCGTCCTCTAGGGAGACTTGAGAGTGACAGTAAATCTGAGTGTAGTCTTGACTGTGAGCACTTTTGAAATAGGCAGCGCTCCGGGTTCCATAGTAGCAGTTTCCTGTGCGTAATCCTTGTACATAAGCAAATTCTAAATCTCCTAAAGTCACATCCAATCTTTTTGACGTGATGGCAATCACTAAAGACGGGTCACCCACTTGACGTAACCAGTTGGATGTTCCGTCGATTGGATCGACAAATATAGAATAGCCAGCGTAAGGATTTAGCTTGGGGTGTTCTCCTTGGAGATAAAGGTTGATGGGATAGTCGGCTAAACAAGAACAGATAATTTCACCCGCTTGGCGATTAATTTCATGTTTAGCTTGTCCATTGATGATTAACTGATGTTGGTAAGGGAGATTGTCTAAAAAAGTGGCTAGATTTGCGGCAATTGCTGAACAGATTGGTAAGTAATCCATAATTCAAGAACTCCTCTGGGGAGATCTATACCCTCAATGTTTCCTGGTAATACGCTATGAACAGTAAATATTACCTGGACTAATGGGCATAAACTCAGTAAATATGTACTACAGGTGACTGACTAATTTAGTCTTACTGGAGACAGTCGGCAGATTAAATAGCCGCTCTAGTTCTTGGACAGGTTGATGACAAGTGGTATCAACCCTGGGCATTTCCTGCCAGCAGTGTGAACAGAACCAGTAGAGGCGATGGTGGCTAATGTGCCGAAGTAAGGGATGGGAGCAGCAGGGACAGGTACTCATAAATCTTGTATATTTTTTATTTTGATTTTTTCTTATGTATAAATATTATTTTTGCGTAAAAATGTTTACTAAATCTTGATCGACATCTCTGATAGCTTGTGATAATAAATAAAAAAATATGTGATTAGTTTTACATAAATTGAGTGATCAATATCATGTTGAAGTGATACCAAATCCGCTTTTGTCCTCCCTTCTGCCTTGGAAACCTCTGCCTTGAAGCCTTTTGCTATATCATCGATCACGTTAGTGTCATCACCAGTTATGTCTACCCAAAACTTTACCCCTCTCACCATCTCAGACGCTCAAGCACTCCTCGAACCCTTCAACTGTATTGAGAGTCAACCTGTGGTGTCAGATTCCGACAAAGAGAAAATTCGGCAAGCCATCGCGTTACTTGCCGAGCATTCAGATTATCAAATTTTTGGTATTTGTGCGGATACAGCCGCTCAGGGTTTATCGGCGCTCAAAACCTATGCTCAAGCTTTAGGGTATCAACCGAATCTCGATCTCACTCCGATTGAGGGCGCTGTCTATATCAAATATAACGGCAATTCAGGATTGTGTTATATCGATTCCTATACGGGTGAGCATCGCGGTGTTTTAGTGTCCTGTCAATCCTCATTTGAGGGGGGAATTAATGAAATGTACGGTCATCTCCCCCTCGATTTATTTGCGTTGTCAGATTAACCGTGTAGAGACGTTGCATGCAACGTCTCTACAGTTCTCATCAACGCAATCGGTACTTAAAGTCGCGTTTTCCTTGGTAGTCCGTTAAATCTGCCAATGTTTCCAAACTCTGAACCCCAGGATACAACTGACCATTAATTTCCCAAGTGGGATACCCTTGTATTCCCGCTGCTTGGCACACTTGAGGCTGCGGATTTTTCCCAGCCGGATTACACTCGATATAATCGATTTCGCTAAAGGCTTCTTTGCCAAATAACTCCTTTTGATCGTGGCAATGGGGACAAGTAAACGCACCATATTTTTTAGCACCAACGGCGGTAAGATGACGAGCGAGTTCCATTTCCGCTTCGCCAGAGGTGGTGGTTATTTTCCAGCCGTAGGGGGCTGTGGGCGCAGTGGATATCTGAGGAATCACGCCGCCGTCTACTCCGCCAGCCGTTGTCTGTTCACCACTCATTCCATAGACACCCAAGGTGCCAATCAGCGCCACCATACCGACAACAATGCCCGTGAAAAACAGTTGTCCGACATCTTCCCACTCACGCCCAATGATCGTCAGCACGAATAGGGCGATTGAACAGACAGCGGATACCAGGCAATAGATACAAAATGCCCCAATGACAACAGACATGAGATAGACAAGGTAGCCACTGAAGACAACCATGGCGGTTGCGCCAGCAAACATCAGCAGCCAACTCCCATCGTCTACTTGTCGGCGAAAGTCTTTGTTAGCCGAGGATTTGACCAGTTGGGGGGCAAAGGCAAATACCGCGATCGCAGTATAGGCTAAAAAACCAAACAAGCTCAGGGGAACACCAAAAAGCCAAGCATAACTACTACTTAAGACAGCTTGACAGTTGATTACACCGCCTGTGGGACATACGGCTTCTTTAAATACCCCAGTTTCCACCAAGGTAAGGTAAGCCGTATCTAAAGCACCAAGAATCGCGATCGCACCAATGATTGGGCGGGAGTGGCGATGAATCCAGGGAGCAGAACGTCGGCGTCTCATAATTTGTCTATCAGCACTAACAATTTCAGGAATAAGCGAGAAATTTATGGCTCACTCCTACTTAGAATGTAACTTGACCGAAGACATTGGTTTCGGTGACGCTGTCGTGTTAACACCACGTCGTACCGCTTCCACAAATTGACTGACGCGAATCGGGTCAATGGGTTGCTCAATTCGTCCCCGTCGTTTCAGGGAACTGGAGACAATCACCCCGTCGGCGGCTTGCATTAAGGTGGGAATATTTTCCCAGTTGGCACCGCTACCGATGAATACAGGCGTTCCATTAGCGGCGGCTGATGCTAATTCTAAGTCTTCTAGACTGGGAGGACTACCTGTTGCCCATCCAGAGAGGATGACGCCATCGGCTAACCCTCGTTCAATCGTTTCTTGTACCGCCGTGGTCAAATTTGGTGATCCCAAGGGGCGTCCATGCTTGACTAGGACATCAGCTAAAATTTGTACATCACTACCGAGTTCTCGGCGATACCGCAACAGTTCATAAGCCTGTCCTTCGATCAACCCTTGATCCGTTGCCATGACGCCAGTGAGAACATTCACCCGGATAAACTGGGCTTGGACACAACTGGCGATCGCGATCGCGCTTTGGGCATCATTGCGTAACACGTTGATCCCCACGGGTAACGTGACCAAATTCATCAATCGTCCCATAATTAAGGTCATCGCACTGACGACAGCCGGATCGACTTGGTTTTTGGTGAAGGGAGCATCAAAAAAATTCTCCACGATTACCCCATCAACTCCCCCTGATGCCAGTGCTGTCGCCTCTTGTTCGGCTCGATCAATCACCGCTTTTAAACTCCCTCCCCAACGGGGAGACGTTGGCAGGGGTAACAGATGCACAACGCCAATGATGGGATTGGGTGTTTTGAAAATTTGTTGTAAGTTCACGTATCTACCTGAAAACCGTTCACAAGAATTTGAATATACTCAGGTTTGACAACCACAGAGATTCTCTATCTAACTCATTCGATGGATTGACAAATGAGATATACCATGGTATATAACAGCATAAATCTCTCAGAATCCTAACCATTGCCTAATTCTTAAGCACTAACCGCTAAGTAGGGTAACGTCAGCCGACGCTCGCTAATAGTCGCCCTTCCCCCAGTCAAGCGTCAAGTTAGATTAAGTTACCGAGTGTATTGCATATATTAATAAAATTTTATATAAATAAGTAACGGGGTTAAACTAGAGCAACCAAAGAACATCCGGACTGGTGGAGCGTGGGTAAACTCTAAGACTATGCCCCTATGAATCAAGTAAAGCTGGGAAAAAATTAAGTGATCAGGATTGAATCCGCCTGAACTCTGGAGACGTTCTCTCCAGAAGGGTAACAGGGAACTGCTCACGACTCATGCTTACTGATTAGGAGCGCTGGAAATCAAGCGCTACTCCACTCTAGTGCCGATTGTAGTAGATAACCGCATGGGCAACAAGCCAACCATTGCCATTTCTCATTTAGGCTGTGAAAAAAATCGTATTGATACGGAGCATATCCTGGGTCTGCTGGTTCAAGCGGGCTACCCAGTCGATAGCAACGAAGATTTAGCCGAATATGTTATTGTAAATACCTGTAGCTTCATAGAGGCAGCGCGGACAGAATCGGTTCGCACGTTAGTTGAGCTAGCAGAAGCCAATAAGAAAATTGTTATTGCTGGCTGCATGGCACAACATTTCCAAGAGAAATTGTTGGCAGAATTGCCAGAAGCTGTAGCTGTAGTCGGAACAGGCGATTATCAGAACATCGTCGAAGTGATAGAACGGGTAGAAGCAGGAGAACGGGTCAAAGCCGTTTCAGCCGAACCCACCTATATTGCGGATGAAACAACGCCGCGCTATCGCACAACCTCAGAAGGAGTCGCTTACCTGCGAGTAGCAGAAGGATGTAACTATCGGTGCGCCTTCTGCATTATTCCGTATCTGAGGGGAAACCAGCGATCGCGAACGATTAAATCAATTGTGGCGGAAGCTGAACAATTGGCGTCCCAAGGCGTGCAGGAATTAATCCTCATTTCTCAAATCACAACCAACTATGGCGTCGATCTGTATGGAGAACCCAAGTTAGCTGAACTGTTGCGGGCATTAGGTAAGGTGGATATCCCCTGGATTCGGATGCACTATGCCTATCCGACGGGTTTAACCGAGCCAGTGATGGCAGCAATTCAGGAAACGCCTAATGTTCTGCCTTACTTGGATTTACCCCTACAGCATTCCCATCCAGAAGTCCTGCGTGCAATGAACCGTCCTTGGCAGGGGCGAGTGAATGATCAGATTATTGATCACATTAAAGCCGCCTTGCCGAATGCGGTGCTGAGGACTACCTTTATCGTCGGGTTTCCTGGCGAGACAGAGCAGCACTTTAACCATTTGCTGCAATTTGTCCAGCATCACGAGTTTGACCACGTTGGTGTCTTTACTTTTTCTCCCGAAGAGGGTACACCAGCCTACAACTTGCCCAATCGGGTCCCCCAAGCCGTCATGGAGGAGCGTCGCCAGACGCTGATGGCAGTTCAACAGCCGATTACGTTGAAAAAAAACCAAGGTGAAGTGGGCAAGATCGTTGACGTTCTGATTGAGCAAGAGAACCCCTCAACCGGAAAACGGATCGGTCGCTCAACTCGATTTGCCCCTGAGGTCGATGGATTAGTCTACGTCCAAGGCGAAGCCCCCTTGGGGACCATCGTGGAAGTAGAAATCACCGATGCTGGCATCTATGACCTCTATGGTTCTGTAGTCCCTAGTCCACTGTTAGTTGTCGGTTAACTCGAGTCGATTCAGGGTAAGGGAATGTTGGCGATTGCCAACTCCTTAACCCAGACACTTGATCACTGACGACTGACCTTAACCATCACGAAAAACTCACAACAACCGTTAAATTATGACCCTTTCATTCAATAATCTGGGCTTATCTGAAGAGTGTCTCCATCAACTGGAAAAATTAGGTTTTGATACACCAACGGACATTCAATCTCAAGCCATTCCGGAACTGTTGGCAGGGCGAGATGTGGTCGCTCAATCTCAAACCGGTACAGGGAAAACCGCTGCCTTTTCTTTGCCGATTTTGGAACAGCTTGATCCCAATGCCCGAGGCGTACAAGCCTTAATTCTTGCCCCAACACGGGAATTAGCCCGACAAGTGGCAGATGCCATTCGGGACTTGACCAGCAATCGCCGTGTCGGTATAGTCACCGTCTACGGAGGACAATCCATTGATCGCCAAATTCGTCTCTTACAACGTAATGCTCAAATGGTTGTCGGGACGCCAGGACGAGTGATCGATTTGCTGGATCGAGGAGATCTGAAATTGGATCAAGTCAAATGGGTGGTTTTGGATGAAGCCGATGAAATGTTGAGCATGGGCTTTATCGATGATGTCAAGAAAATCCTCAAGCAAGCCCCCAAAGAACGCCAGAGTGCCTGTTTTTCGGCAACAATGCCGAAGGCAATTCGGGATTTAGTCAACCAGTTCCTCAAATCCCCGGTGACGGTAACCGTGGAACTATCCAAAGCCACCCCAGCACGGATTGAGCAGCGGGTTTATATGATCCCTCGTGGCTGCTCAAAATCCAAAGCCTTACAGCCAATTTTGGCGCTGGAAGACCCCGAAGCCGCCCTAATTTTTGTGCGGACACGGCGGTCAGCAGCGGAACTCACTAGCCAGTTACAAGCGGCTGGTCATAGTGTGGATGAGTATCATGGTGACCTGAGCCAAAGCCAACGGGAGCGCTTGTTGTCCCGATTCCGCCAGAGTCAGGTGCGCTGGGTGGTGGCGACGGATATTGCCGCACGGGGTCTGGATGTGGATCATCTCACCCATGTGATTAATTACGACTTGCCTGATCAGGTGGAAAGTTATATTCACCGGATTGGTCGTACGGGTCGTGCCGGGAAAACCGGAACCGCGATTTCCTTGATTCAACCCTTTGAACGGCGCAAACTGCACCAGATTGAACGGAAAGTCCGGCAGAACTTACAGGTGTCTCGGATTCCCACGCGATCGCAAATCGAAGCGCGGCGCTTGGAGAAATTGCAAGACGAGTTACGCGAGGCACTGGCTGGCGAACGGATGGCATCATTCCTGCCGATTGTGCGGGAGTTGAGTGAAGAATACGACCCCCACGCGATCGCTGCCGCTGCCTTGCAAATGGTCTACGACCACACGCAACCGGAGTTAGCTGCCATCGAGGTTGATAACAAAGTAGAACGTCCGAAACTGGTGAAGCGTCGTAATAACAAATCCAAAGAATCGGTCACTCATAACCGTTCTCGGTAATTGATTGAGTTCATCCCATGACCAATAGGCGTGGGATGAATTTGTCTTATGTTATTTGTCTTATGTCATTTGTCTTATGTCATTTGTCCAAGAGTTCTTGCACTTAGTTAGGGCGGGTTTAGTGACATCTGGGTGGCAAGCAGCGATAATGGTGAAACCCGCCCCTACAGATGTGCTATTGCGTGTCTGGTCACTCAAACGTTTTTTCGGGTCATTTGTATGTATATGACCAACATCCAGTAAAAAATTACCCATGACTCTGTCTGCTACCAATACCCCTCAAACTACAGATACCTTTACTAAACCTTGTCAATGGTCGGGTTTAATTGAGACCTATCGGTCTTATTTACCCGTCACCGCCTCAACTCCCGTAGTGACTCTCTTGGAGGGAAATACGCCTCTGATCCCCACCCCTGCCCTTTCAGAAGCGGTAGGCAAAGGAGTCAAGGTATTGGTTAAATATGATGGTCTTAATCCTACAGGTAGCTTTAAAGACCGAGGCATGACCATGGCGATTTCTAAGGCAAAGGAAGCCGGGGCAAAGGCGGTTATTTGTGCCAGCACCGGAAATACCTCTGCCTCGGCTGCGGCTTATGCGACTCGGGGTGATATGCAAGCGTTTGTATTAATTCCGGATGGGTATGTCGCCTTGGGGAAGTTGGCGCAGGCATTGGTTTATGGGGCGCAGGTATTGGCAATTGAGGGAAATTTTGACGACTGCTTGCGAATTGTCCAGGAGTTAGCGGCAAATTATCCGGTAACGTTGGTGAATTCGGTTAATCCCTATCGGTTGGAAGGTCAAAAAACGGGCGCATTTGAAATTGTTGATAATTTAGGGAATGCCCCGGATTGGTTGTGTATTCCGGTGGGAAATGCGGGGAATATTACGGCGTACTGGATGGGCTTTTGCCAGTATCATCAACATGGGTTGTGCGATCGCTTACCTCGGATGATGGGATTCCAAGCGGCTGGCGCGTCGCCGTTGATTCTGGGTGAACCAGTAGCGCATCCGGAAACAATCGCCACCGCGATTCGGATTGGCAATCCAGCCAGTTGGGATAAAGCTGTTGCGGTAAAAGATGCCAGTCAGGGAGAATTTAATAGCGTTACCGATGAGGAAATTCTGGCAGCCTATCGCCTCTTGGCATCAAAAGAAGGAATATTTTGTGAACCCGCTAGCGCTGCATCGGTGGCGGGGTTATTGAAAGTGAAAGATCAAGTGCCGACGGGAGCAACAGTGGTTTGTGTGCTGACGGGGAATGGGCTAAAAGATCCGGATACGGCGATTCAACATTGCAACAACCAATTACAGCGAGGAATTGAGCCAACCACCACTGCCGTTGCTGAGGTGATGGGATTCAGTTCAAGCTGAATAGTAAGCTACGGCGATTGAAATCGCTGCTACACAAACAAAGTCCGCCTGCGCGGACTGGATTATAACGGGGGTAGCTAACCCTGATTTGGTACTATATCATGTCCGGTTGATTACTTGCGATCTAGATTTCTAGGTTTAGTCTATGTCAAGGGACTAAATCCCCCACTCCTGGCAAAATATAGTGGGGACGATAGGCAAAATGGATTAAATCCTCTTGGCGGGTGACTCCAGATAACACCAACGCCGTCTCGATTTCTGACTCAATCCCAGCAATGATATCAGTGTCCATGCGATCGCCAATGATGGCTGTATCCTCACGACGACAGCCTAGCTTCTTCAGAGCATGACGCATCATTAGGGGATTTGGCTTGCCGACAAAATAGGCTTTCGCCCCCGTCGTCAGTTCCAAGGGTGCAATTAACGCCCCTGTCGCTGGCACAATTCCTTTCTCACTTGGTCCAGTTAAGTCGGGATTTGTACCAATTAACTTTGCCCCTTTAATCACTAATTGCGCCGCATGTTCTAATTTCTCAAAGCTATAACTGCGCGTCTCGCCTACCACCACATAATCGGGGTTGGTATCGTTCATTGAGAACTCAGCATCGTACAGCGCATTTGTCAACCCTGCTTCCCCAATCACAAAGGCACTTCCTCCGGGACATTGTTGAGCCAAAAATGCCGCCGTTGCCAAGGCGCTGGTGTAGAAATGTTCCTCCGGGACTTCTACGCCCAACCGTTTTAGCTTCTCCCGCAACTCCCGAGGCGATCGCTCACTACTATTGGTAAGGAACAAAAATTTCTTGTCCGACGCCTTTAACCAGTCCAAAAATGCCTCCACTCCTGGCAGTAAGCGGTTGCCGTGGTAAATCACGCCATCCATATCACAAATAAATGCCTGTTTGCCGCGTAGCTCATTCATCTACTGCTAGTCTTAACAATTCTGGACTAAATATCACCCCGTCAACCTAAAAACTAAAACTGGTTCGCATCAATCCCACCCAAAGGGTATCATTATTTGCATTATGTTCAGGATTGGTAATCATCAACAAGCCGGGAGTTATCGAAATTCGATCACTTAGGGGATAAGTATAGGATAATTCAAAATGTAACGAGGTATCCTCATCTTCTCGCTCAACAATATCATTATCAGTCACTTTCGGCGGCATCCCCACCACAAAATTGAATTGACTACCTAATTTCCCCACATCCAGCACAGCCAGTGTAATTGCCCAACTCCAGATCTCTGCATCGACGCCGGATGAACCACTCAAACCACTCACAGTCGGTGAACCTTCCGCATTTGCCTGAAAGTAGCTCAGCCAACCACCTAGAATCATCTGATCGTTTAACTTATAGGTCGATTGTAAGCCCAAAGCGTTGGAGGAAGTAGCGGTACTTTCACCAAAAGGTAACTGAGCCAATTCACTGCCCTTCGACGCGGTAATATTAACCGTTGAACCCGGTTCAGGGGCATAATATCGACCATAGGTTAACGCCATGCTCAACTCGTCTGATGGGGTAAACGTTACCTGACCTAAAGCCGTATATTGACCATTGAAAAGTCCCTCATCTGGATTGCTACCCGACGTGGTTAAATAGCTCACCCCAGCAGCAAGTTCATCGGTAAATTGGTAGTAGGCGACGGTTCCTGCACCAAAGGCAAAGGAGTAAATCGGGCTTTCACCACCAAAATTGGAAATAGAAGAAACCGGATTCAGCGCCGGAAAAATCCGAGTCGGAAAATCAGCCGCTGGCGCGATCGCCACGATGCCGCGATCGCCGAGGGGGAATTCGTAAAATAGAGTACCAATGCTCACATCATTGCCCGTATTTGTCGCACCAATCAGACGAGTCATATCGGTTCCCGTCACGCTACTGCCAAAATTATTCACATTCCCAGCTTGTATCCGGGTTCGCAATCGATCTCTACCCGTAAAGCTGGTATCGAAGCTAAGGCTAACACGGGATGAGAGGGTGAGCGTTTCATCCAAGTCTGCTGAGGGTTTTTCGCCCCTAGGAACCGCCTGGCGATCGCCAAACGCCCCAGCTATATTAAAATTTACACTGCCGCGTAAAATTGTTGTCGTACTGAATGTCTGATCCTCCAGACGCATAACGGCTGCATCTAGAGTATCTACTTCTGTAATCACTGTCTCTAATTCTGTGGCAAAGTCGGCTTGTAACCGTTGCACCGTGGCTAAATCGTCTTCAGTAATTCCACTGGTTTTGGCGTCATTAATTAACCCTTCAATCCGACTCAAACAAAGGTTCAGTGTCGCCGCAAATTCATAACGGGTTAACGCCCGATTGCCCTCAAAGGTTTGGTCAGTTGAACCCCTTAAACAACGGTATTTTTCCACCAAACTCCGCAATGCCTCATACGCCCAATCTCTCGGACTCACATCCCGCAATTCACTCACTGGGGTGATTTGAGCCAGGGAGGAATCCGGTTGGTTAGCGTCTTCAATGGGTAACTCAAAGGGTGAGGGTGTCGGCGGATCAGCGAACGGTAGATTAATCGGATCAATTTGTGCTGAAACTGGGGATAAAATTAGCAGATTATAACCCAGTATGGCTGATGTTACGGGCAATAGCGCACTCTGTTTCTTCATGATTTTTCCTTGGTTCCTCTTCATCCCCAACCCGATTTTTTTATCTGAACGTTTCACTGTCTATAATGCAAGACCTCCGTGACTATTGAGGTGAACTTAACGGCTGTGTAGGGGTGGGTTTAATTCCATCTGGGTGCAACCGAAAAGATAGTCGTAAAACCCGCCCCGACTTTCCCCATTTCCCTAGTTTATTCCCCTGAAAAGAAAACTCGGAATTTTAATAGGGGCGAACCTTCAATTCTGTATTTACCGTTTCAATCACCTTTTGGGCGACATCTTCAGGAATTCTCGTATATTCTAGTTCTTGGTTAAACTCTTGTCCCCGCGTCATGATCCATCTCAACACGTCTTGAGTTTCAAGGACTTGGGTTTGATTGGAATATCTTTTATAAATAAGTAGCCAGGTTAAACTGACCAAAGGATAACCCTCCTCTGGATCATTAATATTGTCCGTGGTAAAATCGTCATTAAACGTGACATTTTCCAGTGCTTTCTTGGTTTCGTCTAACGTCGGTTTCACATAACGTCCCGCTTGATTTTCCAGCCGAGCCACAGGCAGATTATTCCTCTGAGCAACACCTGATTGAACATAACCAATTGCCCCATCAATACGTCGCACCTCTGCCGCCACGCCACTATCTTGGGGACGCGCCGCGAAAATATCAAATCCCCAATCGGGTTCTCGGCTGGCTTCTATCTTTCCCCCACTAATTTTATTCAAGTATTTCGTCAAAACAAAGGTAGCACCGCTACTGTCTGAGCGCACGATAACTTGAATTTCTTTATTCGGAAAGCGGGGATTCACCTGTTTCCAATTACCAATTTGACCCGTGAAAATCTTGGCAAGTTGTTCGCGAGAGAGTTTAATATTCGTGGGGACATCTTTAAGATTATAAACAATAGCAACCGCCCCTCCCCCAGTCGGTACCATCAGCAATCCATCTTCCACTTGATTTTCCTCAATCGGAGTGGGAATTAATGTGGTTGCCCCAAAGTCTACGGCTCGCTCCATAAATTTGCGAATCCCACCGCCACTGCCAATGGCTGTGTATTCAAACGTTTTGCCAGTTTCCTTTTCGTATTCAGTGCTATAGCGTTGGTAAAGGGGTTCAGGAAACGAAGCGCCAAACCCTTTAAGAACTTGAGCAGAAACAGCACTTATCGTCAAAGGAATAGTCGTTGCGGTTAATGTCACAGCTATAAATTTCGACCAATTCGCAAATGTAAATGTCTTCATAGGTCTCTGGTGTCGTGAGCAACAATTTTTCACCGAAGTAGGGGAAAGTCAATACTCCTCAAATCCTTACCCAGGACAAAGGAGAAAGAATAAATGACACTCCCCAGCCTTTAACGTTAATGTTTCCCGCCGACTTATGAACGCTGTACTCTATGAATAGTGATTTGCTGCGTATCCGCCGGAATTTCAAACCAGAAATCATTATCAAGCACAATTTCATAGACAAATTGTCCTAGACGGGTACTGCGCCACGTACTGACTATGGAGGCGTTGGGTTCCCACCGTTTGAGTGCTTTGATCACATCTTCGGGAACCGCACTCCGCTCAATTTCTTCGTCTACCTCAATAATTTGTCCATTGGGAGTCGCATCAGCAACGAATTCAAAGCCTTGCTGGTTTTGACCTCTTAATTCATAAACAATAGACCCATCCGGCTTCATTTCAATATTTGCCGCTGTGGGTTCACCACCCGTTACCGTTCGCGCAGCCGCCATAACTGGAAGGGGTACGTCCTCAAGGGCTATTTGTCGTTCAATTCCGCCAAAGGTTTGGGCGAGCAAAACAGTTTGGGGATTAGGGATGGATTGAGCCTTTGCTTCACCTAAATTAATGGAGGAGGTAAGAATAGCCATTCCTGTGGCTATCACTATTCTCCACTTAGTCGTTGTACTGAAAGCCATTAACGTCTTTGCTTTTTGTTTTTCTTTCAATCTCTAGAAAATACACAAGCCCGATAATTTTGTCAAGTCATAAATCTCTTGAAGAAAGTTTGAGTATTTATGTATGCACAATAAAGTGCATTTGTCAAGAAAGCGGTTCTAATCTAATGACAAAGGAAATTCCTCTAAGACCTGGTTGAGCCATGTTTTGGATTGAAGCAGGGCTTTCTAATCATCATTGTCTTAATCACAGTGCTGCTTGATACTCTCAGCTCACAGAAAATTGGCTATCTTGGACTAGATGTTCACAAACACAGGAAAGGTTGAGGTTTTTGCCATGAAGGGATTTAGAACCCTGTTTGCCAATATGGGTTAACGCTGACTACCCTAGACGTACCACTGATCAAGCATTTTTGAGGCAAACGACTCTCAAAAGACGAGTGCCACAACTGCACCACTCAAGCGGACTTGCACTCAATCCTAATTCAGCTTGATTCTAATCCCAAACAGTAAAACTGTGGTTGTGGTTCCAGGGTGTCGTCAGACTGTCTGGGGAGTAAATCTGGATTTGATGCATCAAACAGCCTTCGTTCAAACGATTCACATCCACAATAGAACACAACTTGAGATCGACCTATGGAAACTCGCAAACGGATTGGTCTACTCACCAGTGGCGGTGACTGTCCCGGATTAAACGCGGTCATTCGCGCTGCGGTTAGACATGCTACTCTGAGCTATGATTGGGAAGTTTTAGGCATTCCCTACGCCACCCAAGGTTTATTGGAAGGCAAATCAGTCTCACTGAATGTTCATGGTCTAGATAGTCGGGGAATTGACCCACTCCTCAGTACGGGCGGTACTATCCTCGGTTCAATTAATAAAGGGGATACCGAGGCTCAAGCCGAACAGATTATCGCTGGTTATCAGAAATTAGGTCTAGACGCCTTAATTGTCATCGGGGGTGACGGGAGTCTGGCGATTATGAATCAGCTTGCCCATAAAGGGAATATGAATATTGTGGGTGTTCCCAAGACGATTGATAATGATGTGGCGTTCACCAATTTAGCTGTTGGTTTTGATACGGCGGTGAACACCATTGTTGATGCTTTATCTCGCCTCTCCTATACAGCCGCCAGTCACGATCGCGTAATGGTGGTTGAGGTGATGGGACGCGAAGCCGGACATCTCGCCCTAAATGCCGGGATTGCTGGCGGTGCTGATGTCATCCTGATCCCGGAAATTCCCTATTCCATTAGTGGTGTTTGTAAGCATATCACCGACCTGCGCGATCGCTGGAATCGCCGCTTTGCGATCGTGGTTGTGGCTGAGGGGGCGAAAACCATTGAGGGTCAAGAACGCTACTACACAGACGCCCTCGGTGAGATTCGATTACGGGGTATCGGAGATTATGTCGCGGATCAGATTTCTCACTTTAGTGGGGATACGATTGAAGCACGGGTGACGGTATTAGGTCATGTTCAACGGGGTGGTGCGCCCTCGGCGTTAGACCGTTTGCTGGCTACCTCCTTTGGCAAAACGGCTGTCGATTTAATTGCCAAGGATGATTATCAAAAAATGGTCGCTTGGCAAAATGGAGTTGTTGTCAGCATTCCCATTGATGAGGTGACTAGCAACAGTCCGATTTTAGTGGATACTCATCATCCTCTAGTGGAAACCGCTAAAGCCCTCGACACCTACGTTGGCGATTTGTAATTGATACCCTCACGGCGGTACTTAGACAGTTTCTGGCACAATTTTTACTTCATTTTTTGTCTAAGTACCGTTAGGGGAAGCTGGGGTAGCTGGGGGAGCCATGTAGAGACGTAGCATGCTACGTCTGGGAGCTGGGGGAGTAAACGAATGACAAATGACAAATGACAAATGACAAATGACGAATGACAAAATTTAATTGATTGCCGCGATCGCCCGTATCCACTCCACTACATCTGCGATCGGCTGGCTTGGTGTGAAGGATTTTAGGGAAATGGGATCAAGGCGTTTGTTAGTGATGATACAAATTTCACCCTAAAACTGGTTCAAGCCAATCGCCCACAGACTAAAAGTCTGGGGCTATACAAACCAAGCTCCGCCTGCGCGGACTCAATTCAGCCTGCGGAGGCAGGCTTGGTTTGTGTAGCAGCGATTTCAATCGCCATGGCAAAAGGGGGTAATAAAGACTGGCAACAGGGACACGGCATTGCCTTGCTCTTACCCGATTGAGGGGGTGTCCGATGATGCATCAAACACCGAGAGGAGTTTATAATAATCCCAATATTAATAATCTGAAATAATGAAAGCGTTTATCAGTCATAGCAGTATTGACAAACCCTTTGTTGAGCGTCTAGCAACGGATTTACGTACCCGAGAAGGGATTGATGCTTGGTTGGATAAATGGGAGATTCTCCCCGGTGATAGAATACCGGATAAGCTGGAAGACGGGTTGGCTAATGCAGATATTTTGGTTCTGGTTCTCTCCCCTGATAGTGTTAATTCCCAGTGGGTGAGTTATGAGAAAGACGCAATTTTTACATGATATAGTTTTGTTGGGTCGAGGAACGAGACCGAACCTACTATTTGCCTATTAAATCAGGACTTACGCAGCCACACCAGATATACTGGTTAAGGTGCGTTACGCCGCGCTAACACACCCTACCTGTAGAGCCTTTGCGTAAGTCCTATAAATGTCAACAAAACCTGATTATGTTCTTACCGAACACGCAAGAGCAAGGATGCTGGAGCGCAATATTCAGCAAGAGTGGATCGAAAGAACCCTGTCAAATCCCGATCTGTTAGAGTTAGACTCAGAAGATTATACAAAGAGACACGCTTTTAAGACTATCCCTGAATATGGGGACAGAGTTCTACGAGTTATCTACAATCCTAATTATAACCCTTGGATAATTATCTCTGTTTATTTTGATCGCAAGCGTAAGGGGACATTATGAGGATAGATTTTGATCAAGAGACTGAAGCCGTCTATTTCCGACTTAAGGATTCAAGAATTGTTGCGTCTGAAGAAATCAGCCCCGGCATTGTTTATGATTTTGACGAAAATGATACCATTGTGGGCATTGAGATTTTAAATCTAAGTCAAAAAAACCCCGACTCGATCAAAAATGTGAATTTTCCTTTCACCCAGGAGGAAAAAAAGCTGTTAAGAGATGTTTTAGGTTGGCTTACCCTGGTTTAAACCTCTAAAGCTAGGCGTTAAAGCACTAAAGTGCTTACTACAAACAAAGCCCTTTTACCGCACGCTAAAAAAGGGCGCACGTCGGTGCGCCCCTACGATTTTAATCAACCACCCCGTATTTATTCAAGAATAGATTTGAGCCGAAAATACCCAATCTGACAGGCTGAATAATCGCATTGATTCAAATAACCTAACGGATGCCATTCATTATGGCTAATCGATTCAAAATAGCTGCCATCTTGCTGTGCCTTTTCCTGTTCTACACCCGTTACATCGGCATAATACATATAACAAATCTCATTGGTTTGAGTTCCGACAATATATTTTCCCAAGGGTAGAACCTGAACCGAAAATCCCGCTTCTTCATGCACCTCTCTAATCGCCGCTTCCTCTGGCGATTCCCCTGCATCAATACCCCCAGTAATGGGACAAGGATAGAGTTTATGCTCTTGATTAATATCGGGAATATGGATACAAAGCGGCTGCTGTCTAATCAGAACCTCATAGTCCCCTGTGTTACTCTGACGTTTTCTAATCAGAAATATCGCTACAGAATCTCGTCCCTTGCGTTCTAGGTAGTGATACCCCCAAGCTGTTTCCTTAACTGTAATCCAATCGGTACTAAAAATAATTTTCTCTTTACTCATCATAAGTTATACATCAATTATAAGAGCAATTGTAGGGGCGGGTTTAGCCACTCACTCTACTTGTCACCCCTAAACAAACAACAAAACCCGCCCTACTCCACCAATCAATCCACGAAAAAACGCCCAAAAATCATACATTAAGATAGATAAGTAGAGTTAGCTTGACAGAAATGCAACTTCGTGTAAATAAGACAATCCACTTCAACGCTATTACCTTGGGTATCTCCATGGGGTTAGCCCTATTCCCTGGCAAACTTCTTGCCAACGAACTGCCACCCCTACCCCAAACCAACGCTCAAAATGATTATACCGCCTCCGCGAATAGCTGGTGGAGTTGGCAGGTTGTTGATCCTGATCCCAGAGGCTTGAATTGTCGCATCTCGCCAGAATTCCGCCAATTTTGGCTAGAAGACTTTCGCCCTAGTGGTTGGCAAGATGATTTTAATATCGGAGAATGGTCTGTGGTGCGACGTTTCCCTAAACAGACAGTTCTCATTGCTGACAACGCGCCTGCTGGTGCAACCATTATTAGAGATGAACGGGGTTTACCCTGGGTAAAAGTAATCATTGATATGCCAACCGCCAACAACCAAATGAATGACATTTGTTTCGTGCGGGCTAATTCCAAATATATTCGCCCCGTTAAAACTAGCGTTCCCTATCTTTCATTTTGAAGCTAAGTGGCTACAAGACGTTTTGTTGTTGTTGTTCGTAGTAGGCATGAAGCTTGCCTCTACGGGAGGAGCTGAATCAAGATTGTAATGAAAGTGAGGGAAACGGGAACAATTTTGAAGACTACAACTGGATATAAGGCGTATTTCTGTGACATCCTCCTACATTCAATCAAAGATTAGACCGTGAGATGAATCGCCGAGTAAGCTAAGTTTATAAACCTTGAATCGCCAGTAAACTAGAGAAGAATTGAAATAAGCGATCGCGACTCCAAATCCCCGACGGATAATCAAAATCCCCCAGTTGGATGAATCCGTTGGGTGATTTGTTATCACCTATGGAGCTTGTAGATTGAAAATAGCTGATAGCAAGATCCTCGCACCACCCATACCTGGCTGACTATATTTCTGAAATGGATGAGCTACATAAATTTGGACACAAGCCTCTATCCGTATCAAATTAAAGCTGGAAATGCCTTGGTGCGGCTGGAGTCGCGAGCCTCCAAAACCACATTCCCTTCTCCAAACTGGGAACGAGAGTATGCCTAGAAACCTTCACTTATGACATTAGCACTCGAACTAATTTCTCTGAGCAAACGTTACGGTTCTCACCAAGCCGTTAATCGCTTGAGCCTGCAAATTCCCCAAGGCTCATTTTATGCCCTCCTTGGTCCCAATGGCGCTGGCAAAACCACGACATTACGCATGGTGGCTGGACTCCTGAAACCCGATGACGGGGATGCTCTTATTTTAGGTCACAGCATTACCCGTACTCCCAGCGTCGCTAAACAGGAATTAGCCTATCTCCCCGAAGATCCCTTACTTTACGACAAACTCACAGCATTAGAATATCTAGAATTTGTCGCCGGATTGTGGGGTATCCCGGCGGAGGAAGCGCAATCTCACGCCAAAACTCTGTTGCAGCAACTCTCCCTCTGGGATGTACGCACTGACTTAACCGAAACCTTCTCCCGAGGGATGAAGCAAAAACTGGCTCTAGCTGGTGCTTTTATTCACCACCCCAAAGTCATTATCCTAGATGAACCTCTCACCGGACTGGATGCGGCGGCGGCTCGGTTAGTCAAAACGATGTTAGTGGACTATGTGCGACAGGGCAATACTGTAATTCTTACCACCCATATCATGGAAATTGCCGAACGCTTGGCAGAAGATATTGGTATTCTCAATTACGGTCAGTTAGTCGCTGAGGGGACATTGGATGAACTCAGAAGGCGCAGTGGTGAAGCAGGTGGAACGTTGGAAACTGTCTTCCTGGAGTTGACACAGAATCAGGAGGTGAAAGTATGAACGTGGCTACATTACCCTGGCTATTGCGCCATGAATTGCACCTGTGGTGGCGTGAATTGAACAGTAAACCGGGACTGAAAACCTGGGGAATTGTCCTGGGATTTTTGAGCCTGGTTGTACTGGTTCCCCTGTGGTTTGCTTTAACGGAGATACGCCAAACCCTTTCAGTTTCCTCTATCCCAGCGCCAGCTATCTGGGTAGCTGTCACCGTCTGGCTAATCGGATTTTTCATCGCTTTTACTCAAGCCATGAGTCAGAGTGTGGTGGCTTTGTTTGAGCGAGGAGACTTGGATTTACTGGTCTCTTCACCGATGTCCAGTAAAGTCATTTTTGCCAGTCGCCTGTTGGGTGTGGCGTTGAAGATTTTCCTGAGTGATTGTCTGTTCATTATTCCCATCAGTCTTCTCGCACTCCTTCTCGGCGTTCCTCAACTGTTGGGCGTTTACCCCGCATTTATCGGTCTCGCCTTAGCCACAACCAGTTTAGCCATGCTTCTGACTCTATGGTTGGTGCGCTGGCTGGGGGCGCGACGGGCGCGAACCTGGTCACAAATTCTCACGGCTAGTTTAACCGCTCTACTGTTTTTGCTGTCCCAACTCCCAAATGTCCTCAGGAGTATAGATGTCCCTACCGCCGGAATCGGGGAACAGTTGCGTCCTCTATTCAGCCCAGGGAATCCTTTAAGTGCAGAGAGTATCATCTGGTTTCCCGCTAGAGCGATGTTTTTTGAACCCGTTTCCGTGCTGCTGACGCTGTTGGTGAGTGCTGGATTAACCTGGCTGGCGGTGGACGTTTTACATCATTCCTTTATCACGGGGACGCAAGAGTCGATGACTCACAAACGTAAGCAACGCCGTCCCCAAGCATCGGTTCGCTTTACCTCGGGTTTTCACCAGATGGCGTTGTTCAAAGAGTGGCGGATTATCTGGCGTAATCCTTATTTGCTCTCCCAAACCTTTCTCCAGATGTTATTCTTAATCCCCGCCTTAATTATTGTCCTACGGGGTTCCCAGGAACAAATGCTGGCAAGTTTAACTACCTTTGTCGCCACAGTAGTGTCTATTGTCGGGAGCGCCTTAGTTTCGTCCTTAACCCGCATCTGTGTCTCTGGAGAAGAGGCGCCGGATTTGTTGAAGGCTTCTCCGGTTCAGGGAACCACGTTGCGCCAGGTTAAATTATTAGCAGCTTTAATTCCCGTCTGGATACTTTTCTCTCCTATTTTTATCATTTTGCTGGCTAAAGGTGAACCCTGGTGGCTAGCGCTGCTGGTTTTTTTGGGGGCGACGAGTTGTAACGCGATATTGCGCCTGTGGAATTCGCACCCTGTACCTCTGGCAAACATGTTTAAACGGCACAAGGAACGTCAAGGGGATGTCATTTTAGGGATGCTGGAAGTCGCGTCTGTAATGACTTGGGGGTTTTTGGGCTTTCAAGCGGGTCAGGGGCATATTGGATTAGCGGCGATCGCGCTGGCGGTGATTGGTGGTTTGATTGCGATCGCGTATTGGCGCAGTCGTCAGCTTGGTAGTTCATTAGGGTTTTGATTGGGGTGGTGAGGGAACAGGGAACAGTTTTCTCATTACACCTTGCTGAAAAACAGAGGGCAGAAGGTTTTAAGAAAACAGTATCCCAGAAATTAAGACGGTTGAACCTGTTGCCGTACCCAAGCGCGAAACGCTTGTTCTGCTTCTACTTCATCCTGTTGAGCTTGTTCGAGAAAGTCGTAGAGGTTTTCTTTGGTAATAAACGGAAAAGTTAGACTAGATTCTACTTCCTGATATTGTCCAGCTTGCCATTGATAAATTCGCCAAATCCGCCCGTTATAGCGCCAAAATTCCGGGACTCCCAAACTGGCGTAGAGTTGTAATTTGTCAATATCGGTATGGGTGATATCAATTTCAACCACTAAATCCGGCGGTGGATCATGTTGGAGATCTACCTTGCGCCCAGCGACGCAATGTTGATTTTGAATATAATAAGCATTGTCCGGTTCTGGACTGCGATCGAGGTCTTCTCGTTCTAAGGTAGTCGATCCCATCGTTTTGATTTTTAATCCCATTTCGACCACTAAAATGCGAATAAATAATTCAATTAGTCGAGCCGCAAATTCGTGGTCTTCTAAGGGCATAGTAATCTCCAGAATACCAAGATTGTAAGTGAGGCTGGCAGCGCGATTTTCGCCTAAAGCGTGGAGGATTTGCTGGTAAGCTTGCCAGTTGAGATGGTGAAAGGTTACTCGCTTTTCACCCACAGGTTGAGAACTCGTCGGTAGGGGAACTGAACTGACCATGGTCGTCATTGGGTATCGCTTGCTTTCCATGGTAATTGAGCGATCGCGTCGGCTTGTAGTAAGGGCTTTAGCCCTAGATTCTGTTGGGTAACAGGCAACAGGGGAATGTCCTAACGTATCCTCGTAGTGCCATAGCAAAAAAAGGACAGCGTATGCTAACGCTGCCCTCAAGATGATGATGATTATTACCGAACTAAGAACTAGACGATCGCCGCCATCTTCACGTCGTTTTCGGCTAACAGTTCTTGCAGTTCTTCTGCATCGACGGTTTCTTTCTCAATCAACATGGCAGATAATTTGTCCAAGATGTATTTGTTACCCACCAAGACATCTTTCGCCCGCTGATAGGCTTCATCCACCAACTGACGCACCTCTTCATCAATCGTCGCCGCCGTGCTGTTGGAGAAATCCCGATCTGAGGCAATGTCCCGTCCTAAGAACATATTGCCATTTTGCCGTCCTAGTGCCACAGGACCCAAGCGATCGCTCATTCCGAAGCGCATGATCATTTGTCGGGCGACACGGGCGACTTGTTGTAAGTCGTTAGACGCCCCCGTCGTCACTTCTTCTTCACCGAAGATAATTTCCTCAGCAATTCGACCCCCTAAAGCCACCGCCATTTGATTTTGCAGGTAGGAACGGGAATATAACCCGGAATCCATCCGGTCTTCACTGGGCGTAAACCAGGTTAATCCACCCGCCCGACCGCGTGGGATAATACTAATTTTCTGCACTGGGTCATAATCGGGCATTAATGCACCCACTAAGGCGTGACCCGCTTCATGATACGCCACTAACCGCTTGCGCTTCTCGCTCATCACCCGGTCTTTCTTCTCCGGTCCAGCCAATACCCGGTCGATGGCGTCATTCACCTCATCCATGGAGATTTCGGTGAGGTTGCGCCGTGCGGCTAAAATTGCGGCTTCGTTGAGCAAGTTTGATAAATCAGCACCGGTGAACCCAGGAGTCCGACGGGCAATTTTCTCTAAGTCTACATCCTTGGATAAAGTCTTGCCGCGAGCGTGAACGTTGAGAATTTCCAAGCGTCCGGCGTAGTCGGGGCGATCCACAACCACCTGACGGTCAAACCGACCAGGGCGCAATAATGCTGCATCCAGAACATCAGGACGGTTGGTGGCGGCAATAATAATGATACCCGTATTGCCTTCAAACCCATCCATCTCCGTCAGTAACTGGTTCAGGGTTTGTTCCCGCTCATCGTTACCGCCGCCTAAGCCAGCACCCCGTTGACGACCTACGGCGTCAATTTCATCGATAAATACGATACAGGGAGCACTATTCTTGGCTTGCTCAAATAAGTCGCGGACACGAGACGCACCCACACCTACGAACATTTCCACGAATTCAGACCCGGAAATAGAGAAGAAGGGTACACCAGCTTCCCCAGCAACAGCACGCGCTAACAGGGTTTTACCCGTTCCCGGAGGACCCACAAGCAACACGCCTTTGGGAATTTTCGCACCAATGGCGGTGAAGCGATCGGCGTTTTTGAGGAAGTCAACCACTTCGTTGAGTTCCAGCTTGGCTTGCTCAATCCCGGCGACATCCCCAAACGTGACCTGGGTTTGCGGTTCCATTTGAACGCGGGCTTTGGACTTACCGAAGTTCATCGCCTGAGAACCCGGACCATTTTGCGCTCGTCGCAGTAAGAAGAATAAACCGACCAGAAGCAGGATCGGGAAGAAGAGTCCACTCAGGGTTCTGAACCAGAACCCATCATCACTCTGAGGTCGAACTTTAATATCTACGTTATTGTTGGTGAGAATACTGATTAGTTCTGGATCGTTAGGCAGGTTGACCTGGTACTGGGTACCGTCTTGAGCGGTTACCATAGCCTGAGTGCGGTCAGAACTGAGTTGAACGATCTCGACCTTCTTGCTCTTAACGTTATCAATGAACTGGTCGTATCTCCAACTTTCCCGCGTTTGGGACGGTTGGTCTAAAAATGCTGTTGCCAAGGCGATGACTACTATCGCTAGTAGTGCATAAAGCCCCGCATTTCTCCATTTCTTATTCACTACTGATTTCCTCCTAAGACTTAGGATGTGATCTGATGGCGTCGAATCGGCTGATTATATTAACTAATGTTAACGTCTATCAGACTATTTGGCGAAGTTGGTTCTTGGTAAACTGGGGGAATTAGCAAATTTTCTCTTGATGTGGTATAATTTAAAGTTGGAATTATTTGTGAGACTCCCCAAATAAACGCTGCAACGGTGCTAAACCACCAGAACAGGAGCGATACTCAAACCGTTGATCTGCCGTGAGAACGGTGTGAATCGGGATGATTTCCATGACACTATTCGTATAAGCGATCGCGTCAAACTCCTGCACCAATTTTGGAGTCCAGGGAACTTGGCAAATTTTTAATCCTTGTTGTTCAAGGCGACTAATGAGGTGCGATCGCGCTACTCCCGGTAATATCCCCTCCTCAATTGGTGGTGTCCACCAGCAGTCATCTTTAGCGCCCCAAAGATTCCCCGTACTCGTTTCCAACCAATTCCCCTGATCATCAACTAATATAGCCTCCTGAGCGCCGAGTTGTTGTGCCGTTTGCAGCGCCAGCCATCCGCCCAAATAATTCCCCGTTTTATAGGTAGGTAAAGAACGGCGCAAGTGTGACACTTCCGCTAACCAAGCGATAACCCCCTGCTGTTGGCGTTCGCTTAAATCAGCCGGGAGAGGACGCCCTGTAATCCATTCTCGCCCATCCGGGAAAACCACAATTCTCAACACCGGAAACGAGGGGAGTAATTGTTCTGCACCGTAGCGGATGCGTTTCCAGTCTGGGAATTGCCAGCCAAACACCTGTAAACTGTGACGTAAACGCGCACAATGGGCGTCCCAATGGGTTAAGGGGTGGGTGAGGGAAGAGTTATAAACGCGCAGAGTGGTAAACGTTGTCGCGCCGTAAATCAAACCGGGATCATTGATGGCGAGTTCGATGCGATCGCCTAGAATAAGTTTACCGTCATACCAATAACTGACTTGATTTGTCATTCGTCATTCGTCATTTGTCATTTGTAAGGTAGGGCGGGTTTTGTTGTTCATTTATTGGTAAATAGCCGAATTTAGTCCCTAAACCCGCCCCTACAGTATTTCCGTCACGCTGCAGTAGTCCGCCAGGTAAGGACTGGGTTATAACGGTGGTAGTTAACCCGGATTTGATAGTAGACAAATAAACCAAACCCCCTATTGTAATTTCGCGATCGCGCCTTTTTCAACTAACAGTTTTCCCGTCTGTAAATCCTTGACTGTCGCTACTAGCACCCGCCGTTCATCTACCTCAAACTGAACCGAAATTCGGTCAACTCCCACCTGTCCCGGTGGATCTAAATGTGCCACACAAACCTGTTCGCGATCGCTATCCAAGGAACGATATGCCGCTTGCTTTGATAACTGACTACTGGTCATTCGTCCTAAACTATCATAGGTCACTTCAGCTTGTGCCATTTCCGCCACTTCGCCAATATCCAAACGTATTTCCCGTTGTCCTTCCAGGGCGACTTGTAACGTCAACGGTTCCCCCCGTTCACAGGGATATTGTATCCCTTTTTCAAATAATGTGAAATAGGAATAACTTTTAGCATAAGGTTCCCATAAGCGAATGGCATAACTGTGGCGCAAATAATCATCTACACTCGCCACTTGATTTAACGCTAACGCCCCATGCGCCACGGCTTCAAAGGGCTTATCTAACTTAACCTTTGTCTTGCCAAAATAAGACCGAATTAACTGTTGTACAGCGGGAATTAAACAACTCCCTCCCACTAACAACACCTGTTCAATATCACTCTTACTAATTCCTTTCCCTAGAGCAATCGTTAAAACTTCATCCAACGCTTCCCGCAATTGTTCCAAAAACTGGCGATTTTCCAGAATCTCTTCTAACTTATCCCGATCCAGTTGCAAGTTGTATGAGGTAAATGTCTCCTCATCTAACCAACTTTCCTTCGCATCCTGAGTATTGGATAAGCGAATTTTTAACCGTTCAGCTAACTCCAATAAATTCTGCCAGCCCACCTCACCAATCTCTTCCCTTGACCATCCTTGCTGATACAAATAGTCTTCAACGATCCAACTATCCACATCTTCCCCGCCGATGTATGCATCGGATTTCGCCAACACTTCTGCCCGTAATACTGTTTCGCGATCGCGCTTGGCTGCATCCAATTGGGGTTGACCGTGAGCGAAGCCGAAGGGTGCAGTGCGAACTAAACTTAAATCAAGTGTTCCACCCCCAAAATCCACCACTAATACTAAGGAACTGGGACGCTGTACTGCATAGCCTAACGCCGCTGCTGTGGATTCATCTACTAGTTTAATTTGTTCCACATCTAGGCGACGTGCCACCTCGCGAAACCAATCTAAATAGCGCTCGAATGCACCCACAGGTACAGTTAAAATTAGCTGATAAGGGTTAATTTTTTGGGCTTTGAGTTGCTTCCAGATAGATTGGATAAATTGTTCGGAAACCGATTCAGCCGTGTAAGATTCACCATTAATCAGACGAGGCGGCGGTTGAAAATCAGCCGCTAGATCTCGTTTAAAGCCTTTGAAAAAGCGAGAAGGTTGAGATTGTCCGAGGCGCTGAGAACGAACTTGTTCTCCCAGAAGTATTTGGTTATTGTCTTTGATAAAAACTAAAGTAGGGATGACGGGGATATCTGGCTCACTTGAGTTCGTTTTAAACAGGCGAGAGAGTGAACCCAGTCGGATAGTTTTGGGACTATTGGTATCGGCTTCAAGTATACTGACAACTGTGTTGCTTGTACCGAAGTCAATGGCAACTGTATTGGTCATTTGTCAAAACACTGATTTCACGGATTTATTGGAGAGATAGGGGTAGGGAGGTGAAAGCTTATTGACACTGATTACACAGACAAGTTTGTTCCATCATCTTTCTCATCTCTATCATCTCTATCATCTCTCTAGTGTGACACTCCCCTCGGTAGCGTACGACTGACTTTAGCGGGACAAAGTATTCGATCATTATCTCGATAGCCGACAAATCGAATATAAACGAGTTCTCCTTCTGTGATATCGTCAACATCAGGTTGGTGCAGTTGGGAATTATAAGGAACCTGTTCCCAAGGTTGACCAATGGGTTCATATCCCCAATTCTGGATTAGATTTTCTAATGGAGTCAAGAGGGCGACTAAATTTTTAGCCGGTAAATCCGGGCGTTCTTCAATCATCCGGCAAGCGGTGGGATAATTAGTCAGTAGGGGGCGTAGTTGTTCAAAGGTGGTATCTTGGATATCTGTCGATAATTGCTGCGATCGCGCTTCAATTTCATACCGTAGCCGCTGACATTGTGCCTCTAATTGCTCGATTTGAGTGGAGTCAGCAACTGAAGCTGAGGCTGAATGGTTTTCAGGTCTTTTTTTTGGACCAAAGCGACTAATAAGGAAAGTGGTGAAGACAAACCACAGCAGCAAACCTAGCCCCAAGAGGTTAGGATCATGAGCCATGTTACCGCTCCTGTTAATATTGATTTAGGCTCGTGGTTTGATCTGTAGTTATGGTTTCGTCACCTTCATAGTATTCTGGCAGCAATTCTTGAGTTTCTACATCTCCGAGATCCGCTTCAATTCCTTTGGTGGTTTCGGTACAACTTGAGCCAGTCGCACCAATTACGGTTTCGGTGATTTTGCCATCTTTGCCAATGCGATATTCGATCTTTTGATACTCTGCCATAATTCTTTCTGAACCCAATAATTAACTACAGTTTAAAGGACTGAGGTGCCATGCCACTACACCCCACACCCCACACCCCACACCCCACATCACGGCAATGGTGGATTATTGGCACGATACCAGGCATCAAGTGCTAGTTGATGCACCTCCCGCCAGGATAAATTATAGTCTCGTGCGATCGCGGCACAGTCTTCATATTCCGGTTGGACGTTGGCGATGGCATTTTGAACTCCTGAGGCGCGACTGGCAACTTTTACCCGCACCACCCCATACGTCGTCTCGACTCCCTGAATTGCCCGTTGCAAAATCGTGCGTTGCTGGGTAAAGTGGCGAATACCCAGGGTTGTGGTTTCCCTAAATAAAATATCTTCACAAACGGTTAATTTTTCCGGTGGGCAAATCACTGTGAGTAATATCCCAGGACGAGATTTTTTCATGCCAATCGCTTGGGTAAATACATCCAACGCCCCAGCATTAAATAACACCTCAAAGACATACCCAATCACTTGGGGATTTAAGTCATCAATTTGGGTTTCTATCACACAAACCGTTTCTTGGCAAGGGTCATCATTGATGAGATTAGCTGTATCTCGTCCCTGAAGCTGAATCCCAAACTCGGAGGCTTCTCCAATCCAGAGTCGCAGGATATTGGGAATCGCTAATTCAATGCTTCCCGCGCCATGACCAATTTTGTGCAGAATCATCGCCGGAGGGGGTCCAAATTGAGTGGCAAGGGTAACCGCAATGGCTGCACCCGTGGGTGTGACTAATTCGCGATCGATACCGTTACTATAAATAGGGACTTGCCGAGATTCCCACAATTTTAAAACAGCAGGAACAGGAACAGGCAATCGACCATGGGCAGCTTGTACTGTACCGCCTCCTGTGGGTAAGGGAGAACAGTAGAGTCGGTCAATGCCCAACCAATCCAACCCCAAACAAGTGCCGACAATATCCACTAAGGCATCTGTCGCGCCTACTTCATGGAAATGCACGGTTTCGGGTGCCATCCCGTGAACAGCCCCTTCTGCTTCCGCCAAGTTGCGAAAGATTGCCAAACTCCAATCGACGACTTGTGAAGGTAATCCGGCGGTTGTAATTAGGTGTTCAATATCTGCCAGGTGTCGGCTATGCTCATGGTCTGACGGTTCAGCGTGATCATGGTGATGGGCTTGAGTGAGCAAATTCACATGGACTTTAGTGGCTAATTGACCTTGGCGGTGGACTGATTCTGACTTTAACCAATACTCATGGTCAATTCCCAACCCTTTTAACTTTTCACTTAAATACTCTAACGGCACTCCTGCTGCCACGAGTGCCCCTAAGCACATATCACCAGCAATTCCACTCTGACAGTCAAGGTAGGCGAGCTTTGGCATTATGTTTTGAATCCTGAAGGGTCTACGTCTATTCTAGGGAACGGGGAATGGGGAGCTGGGGGAGCTGGGGAAGCTGGGGAAGCTGGGGAAGCCGGGGGAGCCGGGGGAGCCGGGGGAGCTGGGGAAGCTGGGGAACACCTCGACTTCGCTCGGCGTGTCAGCTGGGGGAGATTGTGTAGGGGCGGGTTTCACTACTATCTTTTTGGTTGCACCCAGATGTAACTAAACCCGCCCCGACTTTACGTAGCTTGCTTCTCAAGGGAGCGAGTATGACTAATGACCAATGACCACTAACGATTAAAAATTCTTTAAGTATTGTTACTTTGGCGTGGTATGATCGCCTATGGCTAGATGCAATCCAGCCAAATTTAGATGGACTAGCGTTTGCTGCTGCCTGTGAACTTGTCAGACAACTCTGTACAACCTAAGCCCACACCGGAGGAAAGTCCGCCAGGGAGTTCTCAGACTTCCCCTGAAAGTTCCTCAATGCAAGAGTACTACCAACTTAAACAAACGTTGTTGGCGGTGACTCTAGTAATGACAGGGGTGATTTTTGTCTCTGTCTGGATTTTCTACTCACTCAACATCGCCTTGAATTATTTGATCGGGGCGTGCGTTGGTGTGGTTTACTTGAGAATGTTGGCGAAAGACGTTGAGCGGTTAGGTGTCCAAAAGAGGCGTCCGAGTTCGACTCGGTTGGCTTTATTGATTGGGCTATTAGTCGTTGCCAGTCAATGGCAGAGTTTACGCATTCTGCCCATATTTTTAGGATTTCTGACGTATAAAGCTGCGCTCATTGCTTATATACTGCAAAGCACCTTGTTGCCTACGTCGAAGTAAGTTCCCGTTATCAGGACAGCAAACGCTTCCGAAAAGTAGGGTGGGCTACACCCGAACTCAACGCCTGTGGACAAAGGAGTAAACTCCCTTGGATGAAGCAGGAAACAGACTTAGCAATTGTTCGATGGACAATTGTTAATCCGTTCTGTGTAGTCGTTTCAACCAAAGGATAGAAGATAGCTGGGGAAATCTCCGGATGGAAATCATAGATGGTTTGGCGTTCTATAATGCTTTCCCCCTTGCTGAATTAGAAGTTGGTCAGCATCTGTACTGGCATATTGGTAATTTGAAGGTTCATGGTCAGGTGTTTATTACCTCCTGGGTCGTGATTGCCATTCTTGTCATTGCCTCGATTGCTGCTACCCGAAACGTTCAGCGCATTCCTAGTGGGCTCCAAAATTTTATGGAGTATGCCCTGGAATTTTTGCGGGATTTAGCCAAAAATCAGATCGGGGAAAAAGAGTATCGTCCCTGGGTGCCCTTTGTGGGGACGTTATTTTTGTTCATTTTTGTGGCAAATTGGTCTGGGGCACTTGTTCCCTGGAAGCTGATTGAGCTGCCCGAAGGTGAATTAGCGGCACCAACCAGTGATATTAATACTACAGTGGCGTTTGCGCTGCTGACCTCCTTAGCGTATTTTTACGCGGGTCTGAGCAAGAAGGGCTTGGGGTATTTTGCTGGTTATGCCCAACCAACTCCCATCCTGCTGCCGTTTAAGGTTCTGGAAGATTTTACCAAACCTCTCTCCCTCAGTTTCCGTCTGTTTGGCAACATTTTGGCAGATGAACTGGTGGTGGCAGTATTGGTGCTGTTGGTTCCGCTGTTCGTACCTCTCCCGGTGATGGCATTGGGTTTATTTACCAGTGCGATTCAGGCGCTGATCTTTGCTACCCTAGCAGCGGCTTATATCGGGGAGGCGATGGAAGATCATCATTAGCGATTTAAGGCTAGTGATCAAGATTTGCTACTTCCGTCTCGTGAACAATCCAAGAATTCGGCTGTGTCTAGCGAATTAGTTTAGGGTAAGCGTTTCACGCACGTTTGTTTGTTATTTAGTCAAAAATCAAAAGCGAGGAAAAATATCATGGACCCATTAATTTCTGCTGCATCTGTTATTGCTGCTGCTTTAGCTGTTGGTTTAGCGGCAATTGGTCCGGGAATTGGTCAAGGAAATGCGGCGGGACAAGCTGTAGAAGGGATTGCCCGTCAGCCTGAAGCTGAAGGTAAAATTCGGGGGACTTTACTCCTGAGTTTGGCATTCATGGAAGCGCTGACAATTTACGGTCTGGTGGTTGCTCTCGTCTTATTATTCGCTAACCCCTTCTCGTAACGCTTTATGCCACAAGAGCATTCAGACCCTAATGACTGTGGTCTGGATGCTGTTGACATGGAGATCTCACACCTATAGAAGATAGAAGATTGCTATCCCATCCCAACTGAAAAGCTAACGATTTTGTGCGCTGTGGGATTACCAAAACATCATGATACATTGGACAATTTTACTAGCTGTTGAAACAGCAGAAGAGGCAGCCACAGAAGGGGGGTTATTTGATTTTGATGCCACCCTACCTCTGATGGCATTGCAATTTTTAATTTTGGTGGCGATATTGAATGCGGTGTTTTATAAGCCGCTTAGCCAAGCCATTGATGGACGGGATGACTACATCCGCCAGAACCGACTAGAAGCACAGGAAAGGTTAAAAAAAGCTCAGAATCTGGCAAAACAGTATGAGCAAGAACTAGCGAACACTCGTCGCAAGTCACAAGAGACTATTGCCGCTGCTCAAGCTGACGCTCAGAAAATAGCGGCTGAAAAAATGGCTCAAGCTCAAGCGGAAGCCCAGGCACAACGAGAGCAAGCCCAAAAAGAAATTGACCAACAAAAAGCTGAAGCGATGACATCCTTAGAACAAGAAGTGGATTCGCTTTCGCGTCAGATTCTGGAAAAACTTGTCGGACCAGAGTTGGTTAAGTAATGTCGGCTTTATCAGGGTAGCGAAGCAGGGGGAAAGCGAGAGGTTAACCCCTAGTCTTTTGTCGGTGGTGTGATCAAAAATAACGCCGGACAAAAATTCTAGCCCGTTTAAACGTTACCCAGCGTTAGCGGTAAAGCCGCATAGCAGTTCTCAATTCAAGCAGGTGTATATGGCTATTATGGGTAGTTTTTCAATGTTAGCTACCGCCGAAGGAGGCTTTGGTCTCAACCTCGATATTTTAGAAACCAATGTAATTAATTTGGTGATTATTATCGGGGTACTGATTTACTTTGGGCGATCATTTTTAGGGAATACCCTATCGGAGCGACGTTCCAGTATTGAAGAATCCATTGGCGATGCCGAAAAGCAGCAGAAAGATGCTGCCGCCGCCTTAGCGGATGCCCAGCAAAAGCTGGCACAAGCGCAAGGGGAAGCCGAAAAGATTCGGGCAAAAGCAGAAGAAAATGCCAACGCCGCTAGAGAATCAATTTTGGCTGCATCGGCTAAAGATGTGGAACGGATGAAAGCGTCAGCCGTTCAGGATTTAAACTCAGAACGGGAACGTGCGATCGCACAACTTCGCCAGCAAGTGGTCGCCCTAGCGATGGAGCGTGTCGAGTCCCAACTTAAAAGTCAGTTAGACGAATCGGCACAGCATACCTTAGTTGACCGCAGCATCGAGCGAGTAGGAGCCAGATAATCATGAAAGGAAGTTCATTTAGTGCTGAGGTGGTTGAGCCTTATGCAGAGGCTTTGATGTCTGTGGCTCAAGAACATAACCTCGTGGATAAATTCGGTGAAGATGTTGCCGCGTTGCTCGATACTTTGAAAGAATCAGAGGAATTGCAGCAATTTTTAGGGAATCCGATTGTCAAAGCCGAGGACAAAAAAGCTGTCTTACAACAAATCGGCGGTGAGCAACTTCACCCCTATCTGGTGAATTTTTTAAAGATTCTTGTAGATCGGCGGCGTATTCTGTTTCTGGCAGACGTATGTAAGCAGTATCAGGCACTTTTGCGAGAGTTAAAACAAGCGGTTTTAGCTGAAGTCGTCTCCGCTGTTGAACTCAATGACGACCAAAAGCAGGCGGTGCGTCAAAAAGTTCTCAACATGACCAATGCTCAAGATGTAGAACTAGAAACCCAAGTTGACGCCGATTTACTCGGTGGTGTGATTATTAAAGTGGGGTCTCAAGTGGTTGATGCTAGTCTGCGCGGACAACTGCGTCGTATTGGTGTGAGCTTGAGTCGCTCGACTTAATGGTCATCGTTCATGGTTCATGGTTCATGGTTCATCGTTGATGGTTTCTGAACATGACGTAGCTTGCTTCTGGCGCAAGCGAGTAGGACGAATGACAAAAGACAAATGACAAAAAATTAGAGGGATTAGTTGAATGGTAAGCATTAGACCCGACGAAATTAGCAGCATTATTCGTCAGCAAATCGAACAATACGACCAAGAGGTCAAAGTCTCTAACGTGGGTACCGTCCTGCAAGTCGGTGACGGCATTGCCCGGGTCTATGGTTTAGACCAGTGCATGGCTGGGGAACTGGTCGAGTTTGAAGATGGTACAGTTGGGATTGCCCTGAACTTGGAAGAAGATAATGTCGGTGCCGTACTTATGGGTGAAGGGCGCGACATCCAGGAAGGGAGTTCTGTAACCGCAACCGGGAAAATCGCTCAGGTTCCCGTGGGTGAAGCACTAATTGGTCGTGTCGTCGATGCCTTAGCACGACCGATTGATGGCAAGGGAGAGATTCAAAGCGGAGAATCTCGTCTAATTGAATCCTCGGCACCGGGTATTATTGCACGGCGTTCCGTGTATGAACCCCTGCAAACAGGGATTACCGCCATTGACGCCATGATTCCCATTGGACGGGGACAACGGGAGTTAATTATTGGCGATCGCCAAACCGGAAAAACCGCGATCGCGATCGATACGATTCTCAACCAGAAAGAAGAAGACGTTATCTGTGTGTACGTCGCCGTGGGTCAAAAGTCATCCACCGTGGCTCAGGTTGTCGATGCCCTGGAAGAGAGAGGGGCATTAGATTACACCGTTGTCGTTGCCGCTAACGCCAGTGACCCCGCCACCCTGCAATATCTGGCACCCTATACCGGAGCCTCTATTGCCGAATACTTTATGTATAAGGGCAAAGCGACCCTGGTTATCTACGATGACCTATCCAAGCAAGCCCAAGCCTATCGCCAGATGTCCCTGCTGCTGCGTCGTCCACCGGGTCGGGAAGCCTATCCTGGGGATGTATTCTATCTCCACTCCCGCTTGTTAGAACGGGCAGCTAAGTTGAATGACGACTTAGGTGGGGGCAGTATGACCGCGCTGCCAATTATTGAAACCCAAGCCGGTGACGTATCCGCCTATATTCCCACCAACGTGATTTCGATCACTGACGGTCAGATATTCTTGTCGGCTGACTTATTTAACTCCGGTCTACGTCCGGCGATTAACCCTGGTATTTCTGTATCACGAGTGGGTTCTGCCGCCCAAACCAAAGCCATTAAAAAGGTAGCTGGTAAACTCAAACTGGATTTGGCACAGTTTGATGACCTGCAAGCCTTCGCTCAGTTTGCTTCAGACTTAGACAAAACCACCCAAGACCAATTATCACGGGGCGCACGGTTACGGGAACTGCTCAAGCAAGCCCAATACTCACCCTTAGCCGTGTATGAGCAAGTCGCGATCGTTTACGCAGGTCTCAATGGCTACTTAGATGACATTGACGTGGAGAAAGTTAGCACGTTTGCGAATGGACTGCGGGATTACTTGAAGACCAGCAAGCCCCAGTTTGGTGAAATTATCAAGGATAAGAAAGTTATCACCGAAGACGCCGAAAAAGTCCTGAAGGAAGCCATAGCTGAGTACAAGCAGACTTTCTTAGTCTCTGCGTAATGCGTTCATCGTTCATGGTTCATCGGTAATACGCCATGAACCATGGACAATCAACAGTTAACAATAAACAAACTATGCCTAATTTAAAAGCGATTCGCGATCGCATAAAATCCGTCAAAAATACTCAGAAAATTACCGAAGCGATGCGTCTGGTGGCAGCGGCGAAAGTGCGTCGCGCCCAAGAACAGGTGACATCCACTCGTCCCTTTGCCGATCGCTTGGCGCAAGTCCTCTACGGGTTGCAGAATCGTCTCCGGTTTGAAGAAGCTGATTTGCCTTTGCTCAAACAACGGGACGTCAAGTCTGTTGGCTTACTCGTCGTGTCCGGCGATCGCGGTTTGTGTGGTGGTTACAATAACAACGTGATCCGCCGTGCCGAAAACCGCGCCAAGGAACTCCAGAAAGAAGGCATCGACTACAAATATGTCTTAATCGGGCGCAAAGCCATTCAATACTTTGAGCGCCGGGATCAGCCGATTGACGCCAAATACACAGGCTTAGAACAAATCCCCACCTCCACCGAAGCCTCAATGATTGCCGATGAATTGCTCTCGTTGTTCCTATCAGACACCGTGGATCGGGTTGAACTGGTTTATACCAAGTTTGTCTCCTTAATTAGTTCTCGCCCCGTGGTACAAACCTTGTTGCCTTTAACCGCTCAAGGATTAGAGGCACAAGATGATGAAATCTTCCGCCTCACCACTCGCGGCGGTGACTTTGAGGTGGAACGGGAAAAAGTGACTACAGAAAACCGCCCCTTACCCCGTGACATGATCTTTGAACAAGATCCAGTCCAAATTCTGGATGCCTTACTGCCGTTGTATTTGAATAACCAGTTATTGCGGGCATTACAAGAGTCAGCCGCTAGCGAATTAGCTGCCCGGATGACGGCGATGAACAACGCCAGCGATAATGCGACTGAATTGATTGGCACGCTCAGCCTGTCGTACAACAAAGCGCGACAAGCTTCCATTACTCAAGAAATTCTGGAAGTCGTTGGCGGTGCCAGCGCTCTTGGTGGTTAGCCGTAGGGGAGGTAGGGGCGCAATGCGAAAGCGCCCGCGCCCAGCACCTATAGTTTAATATTTATGTAGAGACGTAGCCTGCTACGTCTCTACCACTAATATCGCCCCTTCCCAATAATTGCCAGAAGCTGATGAAAACATCAACAGAGCAAAATACCTCAACCTTATACAATCAAGATTATCACCTCTGGCTAGAGACAACGATACAACAACTCCGCTCCAGAGAATTTACCCATGTTGATTGGGAAAATTTATTGGATGAATTGGAAAGCATGGGAAAAAACAATAGAAGAGCGGTTAAAAGTCTCTTGACCCGACTTTGGGAACACTTGCTCAAGCTGCGTTACTGGGAATCAGAAAAAGAATACAATAAAAATAAGTGGAAATCCGAAATCACTACATTTCGGCAACAGATTCGAGATGAATTGTCAGATAGTCCCAGTTTAAAACCTTACTTAGTAGAAATTTTCCCTAACACGTATCAGGATGCCAAAAAAGTCATAGCGCGTTTAATGGATAAACCCATACAATTTTTCCCAGAAGTTCCTCCCGCATCGAGTGAAGATGTGTTAAAGGAAGATTGGTTTTTTGAAGACTTGTAGGGGGTAGGGGCGTCATTGGTGTAAACTTGAACGCCCGATTTTGTCACCCCCTTGATTGCTTGGCTGCTATTCCCCATACCCTACACCCCATTCAGCACCCATAAAGGGGGTAGTTAACCAGGATTTGGTATCAATAGGGGCAGGTTTGACTATGATCTTATGTTTCCTGACAACAGATGTGAATAAACCCGCCCTGCTCCCAAGAATTAACCCACCCCAAACAAGAATGTAGAGACGTAGCATGCTACGTCTCTACAGTGTGACGGATCTGAATTACCAGCCCGTTTCAGCTTGCTCTAACACATAAGCCGCAACGTCTTCAATGTCGGAATCGCTTAAGCGTCCGATAAAGGCAGGCATAGCCCCTTTGCCATTTTTGGCTTGGTAGACAATCTTCTCGATGGAGTCCATGCCATACTTCTCCAAGGCATCCTTTTTCAGGGTTTTCTGTGCCATAACAATGTTGTTGCCCCCTATATGGCAAGCGGCACAGTTGGCAGCAAAGATTTTGGCACCCTTTACCGTATCAGCAGCTAGAGCCGGACGGCTGAATGCCAAACCAAACACAGCGACGGCGAGTAAAATGATGGACAGAATTTTCTTCAAAGTAGTTCTCCTCTTCTCAAAACAGACAGTAAGTATTATTGCTCAATTATGAATTGCAGCAATGTGGGACAGAATTGACCTAATTCATCAATCCGATGCTATAGGCATGATGCAATAGTGTCTGCCTTTCTACAAATTTTACCAGGATACGCGCCTAATCCAGAGTTTCGTGCCAAGTCAAATAGCCGAGACGCCGGGAGCAGGGAGCTGGGGGAGGATGTAGAGACGTAGCATGCTACGTCTGGGAGCTGGGGGAGAAAAAATTAAATTAGAGCTTGAACGATGAATCAGCAATCCGGAACATTGATTAACTTTCAAGGAAAGATTAAGTTTGAAAACGGTTTGTAATAAATCTCATACTATTTGATACAAAACTCAAATTTTCTCGATTTTTTTTACGATAAATACCGCCAATTGGTGAAGTAAATCACATCTTACTGATTAAAAAACACATAAAATATCCTCAAAGCGGTGGTTAATCCGTGAATCTAAATATATTTAGTTAAGTAAAGGGAAACCTAAAATGACAGCAAAAAAGCTTCATCAGCAAGAGAGTTCTTATAATTGTCAAACCAAGGGACGAATGAATACAGGATTCAAAGACGCTGTAGGCATAGAAAGTTTAGCGACTCTAGGGATTGGACAACAAAGCTTTGTGAATAGGAATTTGGAGCGAACACTTAAAGAATTATCAGATTTAGAATTTGCCTTAGATCGAGCCGCAATTGTGGCACTTACCGATAAACAGGGTGTGATTCGCTATGTCAATGATAAATTTTGCGAACTATCACAATATCGTCGAGAAGAGTTAATTGGCAAAACCCATCGCTTGATCAAATCGGGTCATCATCCGCCAGCATTTTTTAAAGAATTCTGGACGACGATCGCATCGGGCAAAGTCTGGAAAGGCGAAATCAAAAATAAAGCTAAAGACGGAACCTATTATTGGGTGGATACTACTGTTGTTCCTTTTTTAAATGAACAGGGAGAAATCTACCAATATTTAGCCATTCGCTTTGATATCACCGAGCGTAAGCAAGTCGAGGAAGCCTTGCAACAATCGGAACTGAAGGCGCGACAACAGGCTCAACAACTCGAAGAGGCATTGGAGAAGCTTAAACTCACCCAAAGTCAACTGATTCAAAGCGAAAAGATGTCCAGTGTGGGTCAACTGCTGGCTGGAATTGCTCACGAAATTAATAATCCGGTCAATTTTATTTACGGAAATCTGGTGCATACTCGCGAGGATGTGAACACTTTGTTACAAGTGTTGGCGCTTTATCAGAAACATTGCCCAATGGAGATACCGGAAATTCAAGCGGTTGTTGAGGAAGAAGATATCGAGTTTATTGTTGAAGATTTACCGAAAATGGTGTCATCGATGCAAGTCGGAGCCAACCGGATTCGAGACATTGTGTTGTCTTTGCGAAACTTCTCACGGCTGGATGAGCAACAGATGCAACGAGTTGATATTCATCAAGGGTTAGAAAGTACCTTATTGATTCTGCACAATCGCCTCAAAGCCAAAGCGGAACGCCCGGAAATTGAGGTGATTAAACAGTATGGGGAATTGCCACCTGTAATGTGTTATGGCAGTCAGCTTAATCAAGTGTTTATGAATCTGATCGCCAATGCGATTGACGCCTTTGAAAATCAGCCAGAACCGCGACACATTACAATTTCCACTGCGGTAAAAAGCGGAGAGGATTGGCAGAAGCCGGGGATGGTGTTAGAGTGCGATCGCGCTTCTCAGACGCAGTGGGTGGTGATTACCATTGCTGATAATGGACCCGGAATGCCAAAAGCGACTCAGGAGCAATTATTTGATCCCTTCTTTACAACCAAACCCACGGGCAAAGGGACAGGGTTAGGGTTATCCATCGCCCATAATATCGTCGTGGACAAGCATCAGGGTCAAATCCGCTGTATTTGCCAGGAGGGAAAGGGAACCCAGTTTATCGTGGCGATTCCCTTGGTGCAGTAGGGATGGGGGAGATGGAAGCAGGGGGAGCAGGGGGAGCGGGGGGAGCAGGGGGAGATGAGGGAGATGAGGGAGATGGGGGAGATGAGGGAAATTGTGTAGGGGCGGGTTTGACTACTATCGTTGGAAATGGTGCGTTACGCTACCCTACCCTTCGGGAACGCTGCGCGAACGGGAACGCTGCGCGAACGCTAACGCACCCTACACCCGCCCCGACTTTACGTAGCTTGCTTCTGGCGAAGCGAGTATGACATAAGACGAATGACATAAGACGAATGACAAATAACGAATAATAAATCTGCCAAAATAGGAACAAAGGGTTTAAATGCACAGGCGATGGCGTGGACAATAGGGCAGAAACTACACAATGGTCAATACACCATTGAGAAAACATTAGGCAAGGCGGGTTTCAGTATTACCTACCTAGCGACAGACGCACAAGGAAACGAACTGGTGATCAAAACGCTGAATGAGGATCGACTCAAAAAGCTGACTCCTTTACGTCGGGAAAGTCTCAAATGTAAGTTTGTCAATGAGGCGCGGCGGCTAGAAGGCTGTCGGCATCCTCATGTCGTCAAGGTGTACAAGACATTCGTTGAAGGACAGTTTTTTTGTCTGGCGATGGAGTTCATTCGGGGAAAGAGTCTAGGGAACCTGTCTCAACGAGTGTTACCCGAAAAGGAAGCGTTGAGTTATATCCAGCAGATGGGGGAAGCGCTGATCGCCACCCATCAGCGGGGATTGCTACATCAGAATGTAAAACCTGCCAATATTATGGTGAGGGCGGGTCAATATCAGGCGGTACTGATTGATTTTGACCTAGGCGGGAAATTTGAGTATCCCTTAACCTTGGGATGGCAAGATGAAGTTTTTGCCCCGATTGAACTCAAGTCGAAGACGCGATCGCGCGGAACCTTTACGGATGTCTATTCTCTGGCTGCAACGCTGTATGTACTCTTAACCGGGAAGCTACCCGCCACCTCTAGCGATCGCCAAAAGGGTAAGGCGGATTTAATTCCCCCAAAACAGATTAATCCTCAAATTTCTAAGCGCGTCAATAAAGCGATTTTGGCGGGAATGAAACTCGAACCAGAAGCACGTCCCAAGTCGGTGCTGGATTGGTTAAAATTGTTGGGACTACAGCGAGATGGTGTGATTTCTGGATTAGGCAAAAAACCCCGTTGGGCGATGGTTGTTGGGATTTTAGGGGTAGTTGGCATTGTTGCTGGCGTGGTATCTGCCAGTCTTGGCGGAACAGGATTTTGGGATAATACTATTCCAGAATCCTCTCCAGACGGCAACTCCTCCACCTCATCTCCCTTATACTTAAAATCACTAGAAACCGAAGAATAAGTGGGTGGACACAATTAAAGTTAACGGTTGAGATTAGGGAACAGGGAACGGGGAACAGGGAACAGTAAGGGTTTGAGGTTAATCTACAAAACTTAATACAGTACCGTTTTCTTTTGTCCGACTACTTATAGCAGTAGACACATCGATTAGGACTTTCGGCACCATTGTAGAGACGTTGCATGCAACGTCTCTACATAAATGATGTGTCCTAACCGCTATGGCGGTTGCTATAACTCTGCGATGATTATTAGATACAGCATATTTCAGGTTTCTAAGCAAGATCCCCGACTTCTTGGAGAAGTCGGGGATCTGTCTGTGTCCCTCAGTCGCTTTAAGTTAAAGGAATTTCTAAGATAAACTCGGTTCCTTGACGCGGTACAGAAACACACTGAATATTACCCTTGTGTTTGTCCACGATAATCTGGTGGCTAATCGCTAACCCCAAACCTGTACCACTTCCCACAGGTTTAGTCGTAAAAAATGGGTCAAATATTTTTTCTTGTATCTCCTCACTTATGCCGATTCCATTATCAGAAATCCGAATCACGATAAACTCCGGGGCAGCAGGAATAGCACTTGAAAACCCTTGACTCTCAATACGGCTCGGATAAGCTCTAAGTTTAATTTTTTCTCCCCCAGCTCCCCCAGCTTTCCCAGCTCCCCCAGCTTCCCCTGCTCCCCCAGCTTCCCCAGCTTTCCCAGCTCCCCCAGCTTCCCCAGCTTTCCCTGCTCCCCCAGCTCCCCCAGCTCCCCCAGCTCCCCCAGCTCCCCCAGCTTCCCCTGCTTTCGTCTTACTTTGCCTGAGTTCGGTGCTAATTTTAATCGTGGGAACCAATCCTAATTCGGAATTGTGAAATTTGCGATCGGCTTGCAACGCATCAATCGCATTTTCCATCAACATCATAATAACTTGATTGAACTGACTGCTGTAACAGGTCACTAAGGGAAATTGACTATACGCTTTAATCACTTGAATATTAGCTTCCCGCAAACGGTGTTCTAATAAAACCAGCGTTGTATCAATCCCCTCATGAATATTCACCGCTTTCTGTTTGGCTTCATCCAGCCCAGAAAATCGCCGTAGTGATGTGACAATCTGATGAATTCGATTCACACCGACATTCATAGAGTGCATTATTTGCGGCAGATCCGCTTGTAAGAACTCTAATTCAATCTCTTCTATACAGTCTTGAATCTCTGAATGAGCCTCAGGGCAAACATCCTGGTACAGTTGAACTAATTTAAGTAAATCCTCAAAATATTGACGAGCGATTGGAATATTTCCAGCAATAAACGTCGCTGGATTGTTAATTTCGTGGGCGACTCCGGCAACCATTTGCCCCAGACTAGACATTTTTTTGGATTGCACCAGTTGAGACTGAGTTTGTTTTAATTCCGATAGCGTCAGTTTCAGTTCTCGTGCTTTTTGCCGTTCTCGTGCTTCCGATTGTTGCAGTTCTGCTTCAGCTTGCATGCGTTCCAGTTCCGCCCCCGCACGGGCGATAAAAATCTGTAAAATAATCCGTTTTTCAACGGATAGTGGCATTTTTTTATCGTCTAACACTGCTAAAATACCGATCACATTCCCCTCAGAATCTTTCAAGGGACTGCCAAAGTAGCTGTGAGCATTAATTTCTTGTAAAAAGCGAGCCTGGGGAAACAGGTGTTGCAGGTTTTGAGGATAGTGGCAATCGTTACCCGCCAATACATTTTCACAGGGAGTATCTTTCAGATCATGCTCAATGTTTTCATGCCAAGTTTCACCCGTCCAATAGGATAATGTGCGAACTCGCGTACCCGCAGGATTGGCAAATGTCGCAATTAAGGCGTAACGAACTTGGAGAACTTCCGCTAAATAACGCACACAAGAATGCAGGAATTCATCCCCTGTGGTGGGGGCGGTTCCTTCTGCTAGTAATCGCAACGCTTCTTTTCGCCGCTTGCGTTCGGTCACATCCACGGAAATACCGAAAAGTTGAATCACTTGTTCTTGGTCATTAATAATTGCTTCTCCTCTGGATTCAACATAGCGAATTTGACCATTAGGACGTACAACTCGAAACTCGATATCGTAAGGTTGTCCTGAGGCGATCGCCTCCTGCACACTGTCTTCAAATAGGGGTTGATCATCGGGATGAATGCGTTGAACCACGTCTTCGTAGGTAATCTCTGACTGGTTGGGATCAAGTCCAAAGATACGATCTTGTTCCCTTGACCAAGTAATGCGGCGGGTACGGACATCAAATTCCCAATTCCCGATTTGAGCAATTCTTTGGGCTTGCAAGAGTGACGCTTCACTTTTACACAATTTGGCTTCAGTGTTTTGGCGGTCTTGGATTTCCTCGGTTAATCGGGCATTTTCTTGCTTCAGTTGCCGTTGTAGTCGTAAGATGTGTAACTGATGCTCGATTCGGGCTAAAACTTCTTGGATTTCAATGGGTTTACTGATGTAGTCAGCCGCGCCCGTTTCAAAGGCTTTGACTTTATCCAAGGTTTCCTTTAAGGCGCTGATAAAAATAATCGGAATGGCTTGGGTTTCCGGATTGGCTTTTAACTGTTGACAGACTTGATACCCATCCATGTCGGGCATTAAAATATCAAGTAAAATTAAATCGGGCTGCATCAGGTCAACAGACTGAAGTGCCTGTCGCCCATTCAGGGATACTCTGACGGTATATCCTTGTTCGATTAAAAGTTTTCGTAAAACACTTAAACTGTCAGGAGAGTCATCAACGATTAAGATGGTTTCTTTTGAAATGTTATTTTGGCGGGTTAAGATTTGGGGACTAGAAAATAATCTTTTGATCATTTGTTAAATTTAAGCTTGTTGTGCTCAATCGCTGTGTCAAAAGACACAGACGGCAATATTTTTTAATGGGAAAATGCTATATTAATTAGCATTTACTTTTTTTATGCCATTAAAATTTAGTCGTAGTCGTGACTAAATTTTATTCTGTCATCCTAATTTTCCAGAATGTTGCACCCTATCTGACCCCTGGAAACGATAATCTAGGGGATGTATTCGTTTTACGATTCAAGAGGAAGAGTATAAGAGACTGAATTTCTGAGGTTCCGTCACATTAGTCATAACGTCAGCGTTTTGACCCGGAGGATTTATTGCTTGAAGTTATATTAACTAAATTTGAATACCAGATTCAATTATACAGCAGATATCTCAAAATCTTTACAAAATCTTTACAAAACTGCTCCTTCTATGAAAATTCGTAAATCGGGCTTGGTGTAAATCGGGCTTGGTAACCAAGCCCCTACTAACCCTCACCGTAATTATGGGTATTCAACCGGACATGATATGACTTATGGCTGGTGGGCAATGCCCACCCTACTGGCTCACCGATTTTATGGGCGCACGCCATGCGCCCCTACATTGGGATTGGTTGGGTTTCGACTTCGCTCAACCCAACGGAATTTATAGCTGAGGTTCCCTTACTACAAGCCGATCAAGGTTAATAGTTCCTCCAACTCGAATCGATTGGTTAACTCAGCTAAGGCATTGGCAAGAGACTCGTGAGAGGTGCGAATTTCCTCAATCAGACTCAGCATCAACTCAATATCACCCAATATTGTCGCTTGACTAAAAGCCTGTAGCCAATCGGCGGGTAAGACAGCTAGAGAGTCTGGGGTTAAGGAATGGGCTTGGGTTTGGCTGGGTGGAGTTGATGTTGTTGTGTCTTCATAAACATAGTTCACACCCAGATGCTGGTGAATCGCCTCAAAAATCTCCCCATCCCGGAAGGGTTTGCGAATAAATCCATCACACCCGATGGAGAGAACAATTGCCTTCTCGGAGTCGAGACTGCTAGCGGTGACGGCAATAATCGCCGTGGCTTGCCCTTGAGTGGTGGCTTTAATTCGTTGCGTGGCTTCATACCCATCCATAATCGGCATCCGCATATCCATAAAGATTAAGTGAGGTTGCCAACGCTGCCAAATCGCGATCGCGTCTTTGCCATTTGTCGCTTCTTGGAGGAGAAATCCCAGGGGATTGAGGAGTTGGATCAGCAGTTTGCGGTTATCGATCTGATCATCAACAATTAGAATTCGATAACAGGGTTGGTTCGGTTCTAAAGCAATAATACGTCGTTGAGAGTGTTGGCTGGGAACGTGAGTTGCTTGTGCTAATTTAACTCTAATCTCAAACCTAAAAACAGTACCTTGTCCCACTTGAGACGCCACTATCATATCACCGCCCATGAGTCGGACAAATTCACGGCTAATCGATAACCCTAAACCCGTTCCTTCCTGATGCTGTTTCCCGGTTTGGCTTTGAGCAAATGCATCAAAGATATTCTCTAATTCCGCCGCCGCCATTCCCGCGCCTGTATCTTCAATTTCAAACTTGAGGGATATATTGTCTGCTTCATTAGTTGTGGACGTTTCCCCGGCATCGATACCCCGTGAAACTCTCACCGATATCCCGCCTTCCTGAGTAAATTTAAAGCCATTCGAGAGTAAATTAATCAACACCTGGCGCAGTTTCACCACATCGGTTTGTACATATTGAGGCACTTGATCGGAGTAATCAAACAGTAACTGTAATCCCTTGTCCCTTGCCTTAATTTGAAACAATTTTTCTACGTCGTGCAACAAGGCATACAGGTCAAAAACGGTTTCATTTAGGGTGATCCGTCCCGCTTCAATTTTGGATAAATCTAATACCTGATTGATTAGGGTGAGTAGATGTTCGCTACTGCGGTAAATAATATCAACATTCTCTTGATAGTCAGCCGGAAACGTGCTACTGCGCTGCATCAATTGAGTAAACCCCATAATCGCGTTCAAGGGGGTTCGCAATTCGTGACTCATATTCGCCAGGAATGTACTTTTCGCCCGGTTCGCTGCTTCAGCCGCGTCTTTGGCTTCTGTTAATGCCAGTTCGATTTGTTTGCGATCGGTAATATCTTCCGCAATCCCGACAAAGCGGTAAGTATTTTGATGAGGAACCGGAAATGAACGAGCGCGAATCCAACGGATTTCTCCATTGGGTCGAGTAATTCGATAGACTTGATCAAAGTCAGTCGCATCCTGTAATTGTCGTTCCATTGCAGCAACCGTTGACGGATAGTCTTCTGGGAAAACGGAGTCTAACCAAGAACGAGAATTGTCATACAAACTTTGACGAGTTCTCTGCCAAATTTGTTCGTAGGCGGGGTTAATATAGAGCATTTCTCCGCTGTGGGAGAGAATAAAGAAAACATCTTGGATATTTTCTGCCAATTGGCGGAATTTTTCTTCACTCTCCCGTAACTGTTGCTCGATCAATTTGCGATCGCTAATATCTTGCACCGTGCCAAACAGTTGAACCACCTGTCCTGATGAATTAAACACGGCTTCTCCTTTGCCAAAAACATACCGCATTGAACCATCACTCAGCAAAATTCGCATTTCATTTTCGTAGGATTTTCCTTGGGTAATGGCTTGTTCAACATAATGCTGAAACAGGGCAACATCATCGGGATGGATTTGTTGCACAAGCTGTTCGTAGCTGGGTTCACCTTGACTCGGATCACGTCCGTAAATGCGGAAAATCTCATCCGACCAAACAATTTTATGACTGTTTATATCGAATGACCAATTGCCTAAATGAGCGAGGCGTTGAGCTTCATTGAGTTCTACTGTTCGTTCGCGAATTTGAGTCGCTAAAGTCTGGTTATAGTCGGCTAAAATCTGCTCCGTTTGCTTACGTTCCGTGACATCAAAAAATGTGGCGATCGCGGCGACAATGGTTCCGGTTTTATCCCAGATTGGGGTGCCATAGACTTCTAGAGGAATCCTGCGATCGGGTAAGCGAATTTCTATGTCATCAACTCTCACTTTTTCACCCTGAAATGCCCGAACCAGAGGCATTTGTTCGACAGGATACAAGTCTTCACTTCCCATCTGATAAACATGAAAGGTTACCGATAAGTCTGCGGTTGTCGCTTCCGGTAACGTTTCCATCCCCAAGAGTTGCTTTGATGTCTGATTGGCGTAGATAATTTGTCCGCTAATATCATGAACGGATACCCCAACTGGAATCGCTTCTAGGATTTGGTTCAGGCGGTTTTCACTCTCAATTAATGCCGTATTTAGAGTCTGAAGTTCAGTAAACGAGGTTTGCAGTTGAGTTGCCATCTGAGCAAAGGAGTTCGCTAATTCTCCGACTTCATCGTGGCGCTGGATTACAATAGGGTTGTCCCATTCTCCTTGAGCAAGTTTTTGGGCAGATTGGTTTAATTTAAGTAGCGGTTGAGTCACCCAACGGGCAGTGATAATACCCAATCCTGTGGCGATAATGAGAGTGGCGATACACAGGATAATTGTCGTGCGAGTATTCGCATAAATTTGCGTCATAAAGTCCGACTCTGGCACAACCGAGACAATCAACCAATCCAAGCCATAGTCATCTTGATAGGGCTCAACGTGAACAAAATGGCGTTGGGATAAGGTTGGGATAGAATTATCACCGATAAAGGTAAAATTTGCGTTTTGAATTGATGCCAGATTATCCTCTTGATTGAGTAAAGCTTGCATCGTCGTCCGCGTTAACTGCTCACGACTTTCAGTGGCTTTGAGTCGGATTAGTTGTTTGCCCTGAATATTTTTTACAAAAGCCTGTTCTTGCGTTGAGGTGGCGACTAAATTTCCAGAACGTTCTATAATGAATACTTGTCCAGAGCTAGAAATGTCTAATTCTTCCAGGAACGAACTAATGTGATTAAGCATAAAAACAGAATTGAATATGCCTTTAAAAACGCCGTTTCGACCAACGGGAGCAGATAGATCTATCCCGGCAACAGGTAGCCCGACATACGGATAAAGTTCTGTCCAAATCTGGGTGTTTTTCTGAAGGGTTTCTTGATACCAGGAGCGTTTTCTGGGGTCCCAGTTGGGCAGTGTTTGAAGCGTTTTAATCACTTGACCCGCTTGATCAAGTAGAGAATAGATTCGCGTTCCTGGGGCAGTCCCTTTTAACTCAGATTTAATATAAGAACCTGGAGGAGAAATTAGACCTAACTTATCCCGTCCCACCCCAATATGCACTCCTGTGGGACTCGTATAGCCCAGTGCAGTCGGAGCATCAAAGACCTGTATTTGCTGCCAGAGTCGCCTGTAAACTTGATCAACATCGGTTAGATCTAAATCCCCTTGTTCAACCGCCAATTGATTCAGGGCAATAAATTGACGAGATTGGGCAAAATAACTGTTGACGCGATCGCTGACTCGTTCGGCGGTTTCTTCAAGTAATTGGTTTGCCAGATATTCAACGGCTTTTTGCCCACTGCGATAGGACAAATATCCGACTAATCCCACAGCAGTAATAATTTGTAAAACGAAGGGAACAATTAGAACAGTTTTCAGAGAAAATGGGCGATTTTTTTTGATGATGTTTCGCATGATTAGTCGTTGCGTCGAGTATCTTAGGGTGTATTACTTTTGTGTAAGACGTTCACCTAAATGCTAAATAGTAGTATGACGCATTAAAATGGGGTATTCCCCATTCCCTGTTCCCGATTGCCTCAAAGGACAAGTGACGCATGGCAAATGACAAAATTCTCAGTTGGCAAGACATCCGCAACCACCTACAGCACCCTTTGATTTTAGCAACTCCGGTAACTTTACACATCTTCCGTCATGCTCAAAGTACCGTCAATGCCGAAAAGCGAATTGCGGGTTCTCAGGATGTAGACTTAACGCCGCAAGGCGAAGCACAAGCTAGGGTATTAGGAACTCAACTTGATCCAGAGTACAGTTTAGCTTTTGCCTCTGGATTAAAACGTGCCTATAAAACGTTAGATATTGCTATAAATAACGGCAATATTAGCGTGAGCAGCATCCACAAAGATAAGCGACTGAATGAACGTAATTTGGGTGTTTTAGAAGGTTGCAAACTCCGATTTATTCCCGAATATGCGGCTGGCGATTTAAATTATGCACCAGAAAATGGCGAAAGTTATGCCCAATTAGCCCAACGAATTTTCTCGTTTTTGATTGATCTGGCTCAGGTGACACAAACCAGTGACGTGAATAAAGTTATGATTTGTAGTCACATCGGTTCAATCCGCATTCTGGTTGGGATCATCACGGAAAATACCAGTTCGGTGGATGTATTGGGTCAGAAATTTGGTAATACTGAGTTGATCAAACTAGAATGGCATCGTTTAATTATCCCAGATTTTATAGAGAAAGGTGGAATTTTTCAATAAATGAATATGTAGGGGCGGGTTTAGGGACAAAATTTACGGGAAAACCAATAACATTCATACAAAACCCGCCCTACCCCACCGATAACATTCGATTAATCTGTAGGGGCGGGTTTAGGGACAAAATTGGCGAAAAAACCAATAACATTTATCCAAAACCCGCCCTGCGTCACCAATAACATTCGATTAATGGATGCGATCGCGTTAAGGATTAGGATAGATTTCGTGATCTGGTGGTGGAGAAGGGCGGGTTTCGTTGTTTTGTTTGAGGTGTGTATCATCATTGAATCCCTAAACCCGCCCCTACATGATGGGGATGATTGGCGTGCGATCGCCTGAAATCTTAGGATAGATTTCGTGGTTTGGTGGTGGAGAAGGGCGGGTTTCGTTGTTTTATTTGGGGTGTGTGTGATGATTGAATCCCTAAACCCGCCCCTACATGATGGGGATGATTGGCGTGCGATCGCCTGAAATCTTAGGATAGATTTCGTGGTTTGGTGGTGGAGAAGGGCGGGTTTCGTTGTTTTGTTTGAGGTGTGTATCATCATTGAATCCCTAAACCCGCCCCTACAGGATTGGGAGGATTGGTGTGCGATCGCGTGAAGGATTAGGATAGATTTCGTGGTTTGGTGGTGGGGAAGGGCGGGTTTCGTTGTTTGGTTTGGGGTGTGTGTGATCATTAAATTCCTAAACCCGCCCCTACAGGATTGGGAGGATTGGCGTGCGATCGCGTGAAGGATTTAGATTTCGTGGTTTGGTGGTGGAGAAGGGCGGGTTTCGTTGTTTGGTTTGCGGTGTGTGTGATGATTGAATCCCTAAACCCGCCCCTACAGGATTGGGAGGATTGGTGTGCGATCGCGTGAAGGATTTAGATTTCGTGGTTTGGTGGTGGAGAAGGGCGGGTTTCGTTGTTTGGTTTGCGGTGTGTGTGATGATTGAATCCCTAAACCCGCCCCTACAGGATTGGGAGGATTGGTGTGCGATCGCGT
>NZ_JAVJQP010000143.1:0-43204 GCF_040218875.1 Coleofasciculus sp. D1-CHI-01 | reverse complement strand
ACTCGTACTTATGGTCATATTAGCGCTAGAGGTGGGGCAATTGCTGGAGATGGCGGTTTTGTCGAAACCAGTAGTGCTGGCTTTTTAGATGTTCCTTTTGCTCCCGATATCACAGCACCTGCTGGGGATGGGGGAACTTGGCTGATTGACCCCTACAATATCACAATTAGTGATGGGACTAATACCATTCCCCTTGGTGGCACTGCACCTGATTTGAATTTTACGGCGACGGCTGATAACTCAGTAGTCAAGATTGACACCCTCTTAACTGCCTTAAGTAGTGGTAATGTCACTATATCTACAGGGACAGGAGGCACCCAAGAGGGAAATATCACTCTAGCTACAGATTTAGATTTTAACGGCACGGGGCAGAGAGCCTTAATCTTGAATGCGGCAAACGATATCATCATCGATGGGAAGATATTTGATAGCACCCCCGATGCGGCTAATTCTGATTTCCTTTCCCCGACGTTGAATGCAGGTGGCACTGTTGAATTGAATCAAGATGTTTTAACCGGAATCGGTAACATCGAAATTAATGCTACGGGTGGGATTACGCAAGCTCCTGGCACAACGTTGAATATCGGAGGAGGCACCACGTTAGACGCCGGTGCAAGTGATATCAACTTGGATAATCCGGGCAATAACTTCTTGTTTGTATCAGTTGACAACGCTAATAATGTCTTTCTCTCTGATGCAGATAATATTGAGCTAAACACTTCTACCATTACAGGCAACCTTGATGTAACTGCCCAAGGTAACATTAGCCAAAGTGGAACTGTCACCGTTGGCGGTACAAGTAGTTTGACGACTAGCGAAGCCAACAGCACGATTACCCTAAATAATTTAAATGCCACCGGAGCAATTAGTCTCAACACCAACGGCGCTGGTGGTAACGCCACAATTACTAATGCTAAAGGAGTAAACCTCAACACCTCAAACGTTAGCGGAAACCTGAATGTCACCGCCACGACAGGTAACATTAGCCAAAGTGGAACTGTCACCGTTGGCGGTACAAGTAGTTTGACGACTAGCGAAGCCAACAGCACGATTACCCTGAATAGTTTAAATGCAACAGAGGCAATTAGTCTCAACACCAACGGCACGGGTGGTAACGCCACAATTACTAATGCTGAAGGAGTAAACCTCAACACTTCAAACGTGGGTGGAAATCTGAATGTCACCGCCACGACAGGTAACATTAGCCAAAGTGGAACTGTCACCGTTGGCGGTACAAGTAGTTTGACGACTAGCGAAGCCAACAGCACGATTACCCTGGATAATTTAAATGCAACCGGAGCAATCAGTCTCAACACCAACGGCGCTCAAGGTAACGCCAAAATTACTAATGCTCAAGGGGTAAATCTCAACACCTCAAACGTGGGTGGAAATCTGGATGTCACCGCCACGGATGTAAATATCAATGGTACAGTTGAAGCAGCCAATGCCACCTTCAAACCAAGTAGCGCTGCCTCAACGATTGGTATTGGTGATAGTGCGGCGGGAACTTTTAACCTGGATGCTACAGATTTAAGCAACTTACAATCCAATGGCACAGTCACAATTGGCAGTAGTACCGTTACAGGAAACGTTAGTATTAATACTATTGACCTGAGTAGTGAAACCTTTAACCTGGCAGTACAAGGTGGCAATCCCACATTCACTGGGAACCTTAACCTACCAAAGAACCTGAATGTTACCGCGACAACAGGCAATATTAGCCAAAACAGCGGTACGGTAACAGTAAATGGTCAAACTACGCTGGCGACAGGAACCAGCAATGATATCACATTTAATAATGCCAATAAATTCAACACAGTAGCCGTAACAAGTGGTGGGAATGTTACCCTGAACGATGCCGATGATATTGTTCTAAAAAATTCTACTATTGAGGGAAACCTTAATGTGACAAGCAACTCAGGTCAAATTACTCAAAATGACAATGACACCTTGATAGTTAAGGGGACAGCCACCCTTGCAGCAGGAAATAATCAGGATATTAATCTAAACAATACCAACAACAACTTCAATGAAGTAGTTGTCAACAACGCACAAAATGTGACGTTGAATGACACCAATGATATTAGTTTCAGGAATTCTAACTCTACGCTACGAAACTTGAATCTGAGTAGCAGCAATGGAACTATTGTTCTGGGAACTACCTTGGTTAATGGAAATATCAATGTAAATAGTCAAGGAGAAGGAGGTGGGATTAGTCAAAAGGAATCCACTGATACCCTAACCGTTAACGGCACAGCGACTCTGGCAGCAGGAAATAGCCAGAATATTACGCTTAGCAATACTAATAACGACTTTAGTAATGTAATTGTTAATCGGGGTAATGATGTTACTCTCAACGACGCCAATACCCTTAATCTAAATTCTGCCTCAGTTTCTGGTGTCCTGAAAGTTACAGCAGCAAATATCTCGGCGAATGGAGGAATCAACGCTGGCGCTGTCAACTTAACGGGCAATAACGGAATTACTCTAAACGGTACGATAAAAACGTCAGATATCGTTGACAACAACGTTTCCTTAACCGGAGCCGTGACTTTAGGGGCAAACGCGACGATTGATACTGATAATGCCAATAATGACGGCAATATCCGTATCAATCAATCGATTAATGGTGCCCGTAACCTGACATTGAATGCTGGAAGTGGTGCTATCACAGTAGGTCAAGCAATTGGTAGCACTACAGCCCTAAGCAACTTAAACTTAAAGGCGAGGGATATTACCCTATCTAATATTGGGGGTATAAGCGAAGGTGTTACAGACACAGTAACGCTTAATGGGACAGAAGCTATTAATTTTACAGGGACAACTTATAACGCTCAGAACCAGAACTACACCGCAGGAACAGCATTTAATCTGAATAATACTACAACGTTTACCTCTAATGGGGGTGCGATCGCGTTTAACACCGGTACGATTCAGGGGACTAATCCAGCCGATCTAACCCTTGATGCAGGTACAGGTAGTGTTACAGTAGATGCGATCGGCGGTAATGGCAATGACATTAATAACCTGACGATTCGGGGAAGTAGCGGTATTACGCTCAATGGCAACATCACCACATCTGATGCAGCTACCAATACTATCAACCTCAACAGTCCAGTCACTCTCGGTCAAGATATTGCCATTACCAATAATGGGGGAGTGATTAATTTCAACAGTTCTCTCGATGGGACAACAGCAAACAGTCAAGCTTTAACGGTAAATGCCGGGAATAGCACGGTAAAATTTGGGGGTGCTGTGGGCAATAGCGCACCGTTAAGCAATTTGACGGTTAATAATGGGGAATCTGTAACCTTTAATGATCTGGTCACGGTAACCAAAAAGATTGACCTAACCGCTGATGAAATTGACTTTAATGGCGGATTAAACTCGGTTAGTACCCCAAATCAAGGAACCATTTCCCTGAAGCCAACCACCGATGATACATTGATTGATATTGGCTCACCCCCTAGTGGAACAGGCACTTTAGATATCAGCGATACAGATTTAGCCGCTATAGCCAATGGCTTTAGCCAAATTACAATTGGACGAGAAACAGGTACTGGCACAATTGTCCTGGATTCTGGGGGAGTCAGTTTCCAAGATCCGGTGACGATTCAATCACCTTCACCTATTGAATCACCTGATTCTGGCGGCAAAATTTATGTGAATGGCAATCTGACAGGAACAGATGATGCATCGATCACAATTAATGGTGCAGATGTCTATCTAGGGAACCCAGATCAGCCGACAGTCACAATAGAAACAGCAGGAAAACCTATTACTTTAAGTCAAAATGTATGGCTATATTCTACTGATGTGGAAGTAAAAACCGGTGCAGAAGGCGGTGACATTATTTTTACAGGTAATGTTAGTGGTAGAACGATTGAGGAGCAAAATCTCACCGTTGCACCGGGTACAGGGAATGTAACCTTTGAAGGTGAAATCGGTCAGCCTAATGCCTTGAATCAGTTAAGGATTGGTGACGATACCACAATCAATGCTGATATTATCGGCACTTCGACGACTGTTTTTAATAGTTTAGTAGTGGAAGCTCAGCAGAGCCGAGTCGCGGGTATTATTAAAACTCGAGGCGGTCCAATTGAATTTACTGGTGATGTAATTCTGGTTACGGATACCACATTCGATACAATTTCTGAAGCATTACCGGGAGCGAGGGGAGGTGATGTTACCTTTGGTGCTACTGTATCCAGCTCAAAGGAAAACATCCCCAATCAATCCTCTACGTCACCCTTTGACTTGAACATCAGCACTGGCTCTGGAACCGTCACATTTGGTGATACTGTCGGCGCTCAAGACTTTGGCGGCGGATTTACCACAACAGATTTGGGTTCACTGACAATTGAAAGTGCTGGAGAGGTTAAAGCCGTTTTAGACGATGGTGTCAGTGTACCGTTTACAATTACCACTGTTGCACAAGAAATGCTTCCAGAAGATGCTCCAAAAGGCATTAGTATCTTGGCGGATAGTATCGACTTTAGCAATGCTAACCTTGAGGCAGAAATAGTCAACCTAGAAGCAACGGATGACATTAATACTGCAAGTATTACCGCCACAGAGGAAGATATCATACTCAATAGCCAAACCAGTTCCATTGATACGAGTGAAGGAACACTCACCGCCACTCAGGGTGACGTCAACCTCAACGCTAGTCAAGGTGATATTACGACGGCGGATATTGAAGTAACCGAAGGGGTGGTGGATTTAAATGCAGAGGATGGTAGCGTCACGACAGCGAATGTGGGAGCGCTAAACGTTAACATTCAGGCGAATAATGATATCAATACGGCTAGTGTCACCGCCACTCAGGGTGACGTAAACCTCAACGCCACTCAGGGTGATATTACGACAGAGGATATTGAAGTAACCGAAGGGGTGGTGGATTTAAACGCCGAGGATGGTAGCGTAACGACAGCGAATGTGGAAGCGCCAACGGTTAACATTCAGGCGAATAATGATATCAATACGGCTAGTGTCACCGCCACGGCAGAAAATATTACACTCGATAGCCAAACCGGTTCAATTGATACCAGTCAAGGAACACTTACAGCCAATCAGGGTGACGTAAATCTCAACGCTACTCAAGGTGATATTACCACGGCGGATCTTGAATTAACCGAAGGGGTGGTGGAGTTAAACGCAGAGGATGGTAGCGTCACGACACCGAATGTGGAAGCGCCAACGGTTAACATTCAGGCGAATAATGGCATCAACACGGCTAGTGTCACCGCCACGGAGGAAGATATCACGTTCAATAGTCAAGGTTTTATTGATACGAGTCAAGGAAAACTGACAGCCACTCAGGGTGATGTTAACCTCACCGCTAGTCAAAGTAATATTGCTGCGGCGGATATAGAAGGAGAAAGCGTCAATCTTCAGGCAAATAACGGAATTGCCACAGCCAATGTCTCTTCAACCAATGGCGGAATTACCTTGACTAGCCAGTCAGGAGCTATACAAAGCGGTGATTTAACCGCCAAGGGAGAGACAGAAGAGGGAGAGACAGAAGAAAACACAGTAACTGTTACAACCTCAAATACTATTACAACGGGTAATATTGATACCTCTTCAGAAACAGGTAAAGGGAATGCGATCGCGCTCACCAGCGAAACCGGAGATATTACAACACAGAATTTAAACTCATCGGGTCCATTGGGTGGGGGTTCTATTGATGCTTCCACCCTGGGTCAAATTACACTTGCAGAGGTTAACTCCAGTTCTACTGGGGGTTTCGCGGGTTTAATCACGCTCAATAATGGTCAACCCGAATTCCTCAGAGAAGCTCCTGGCATTGATTTGACGTTTATCAATGCTCAAGGGTTACCGCGAAATCCAGCCGCCATCTCATTAAGTCCAACAGAAACAGAAGGGACTGAAATTACGATTAACATCACCACGGATGGTTATTTGAGAGCAACAGGTACATTCGTTTCCCAAACTGGCTTACAAGCTAGTCTTGCTACCGGTGGTGATCCGATTGTGATTCGACATGGTGGTGGTACCGCCTTTGATCCCTTTGAAGTTGGAAATGCGACCCAAAATGGCACAATAGGTGCAATTACAAACGGCAATGGATTTACCGGAACAATCTTACCCGTTCAATCTTTTACTCGTCCTGTTCGACAAGAAAACATTGAAATTATTTCTCGGATACCCTCTCAAAACAATCTGCCATTAACAAGTCTCTATCCTAACCTTTCATTGACTAGTCAAGTAGCTGATGCTGACCTGGAAATTTCTACGCTTGACAGCGTTCTTACTGATGCCTTTTCAGGATATTTAGGACCCAAACCCAGTGTTAACAATCCCGCTGATGCACCTAAAATACTGGCGCAAATTGAGAAACAAACGGGGGTAAAACCAGCCTTTATGTATACCACCTTTGTGGGCGGACGCCTGGAACTGAGAATGGTTTCGGCTCAGAATAAAAAGATTGTCACCCTTCCTGATGTAACCCAAGAAAGGATTGTACAAACGGCGACAAAATTACGCCGCGAAATCACTAATCCCATTAAACGGAGAACGACCAGTTATTTAGAACCCGCTCAACAACTCTATGAATGGTTAATCGCTCCCTTAGAAGCTGAGTTAGAGGCGCAAGGCATTCAAAATCTGGTGTTCATTATGGATAGTGGTTTGCGTTCCTTACCTGTGGCGGCTCTCCATGATGGTCAAAACTTTTTAGTGGAAAAATACAGTGTGGGGTTAATGCCTAGTCTCAGTATTACCGACACCAGCTATAACAATATTCAAAATGCTCCCGTTTTAGCGATGGGAGTGGCTGAATCCAGTAGTCTGGCGAAAGAGCTGAATCTGAGTCCTTTACCTGCGGTTCCCCTGGAACTTCAAACGATTGAAAGTATTCGCGATGGAGAAACTTTCCTGAATGAAAAAGTTACCCTAGAAACTCTCAAAACCCAAAGCCAAGATGCCACAATTGTGCATTTAGCTACCCATGGTGAATTCAAACCGGGTCCTCTAGAAAATTCCTATATTCTCTTGTGGAATGATTTACTGCGTTTAAACCAACTGCGAGAATTAGGCTGGAATGAGCGTCGCACCCCAATTGAATTGTTAATCCTGTCAGCCTGTCGTACAGCCGTGGGTGATGAAAACGCGGAGTTGGGGTTTGCTGGATTAGCTGTGCAAGCAGGTGCTAAGTCAGCGCTGTCAAGTTTGTGGTATGTCAGTGATGAAGGAACTTCTGGATTGATGACGGAGTTTTATCGGAAGTTGCAAACCGCTCCAATTAAATCTGAAGCTTTACGACAAGCGCAGTTAGCGATGCTCAAGGGTGAGGTGCGCTTAGAAGGTGGACAATTACGAGGAAGTGGACAACCTGTTCCTTTACCGTCAACAATACAAAGTCAAGGGGATCAGTCTCTCTCCCATCCTTATTACTGGGCAGCATTTACTATGATTGGAAGTCCTTGGTAAGTAGGTGGACACAATAAAAGCTAACGGTGGAGAACTCGCTCCCTTGAGAAGCAAGCTACGTCCTTTGTAAGGGTTTGAGGTTTGTTTACCAAACTTACTACAGTACCGTTTTCTTTTGTCCGACTACTTATCAGTTGCTAAAGTCTTGACATGAGCAACAGCCGCTGCAACGGTGACAGGTAATCTGTAGCCACCTCCATGAGAAGAAAGGACTGGACACCTATATCTCTTGGCAGAATCTAATACAATTTCAGTCAGTTTGCAGAAATCAGCATTCGTCCAACCTGTTGTACATTTACCACAATCATCCCGATGTGAGTCATAACCCGAAAAAATAGTAATCAAGTCCGGTTGCCACGGCAGGCAATCTAGAGAGTGCTGAAAAATGTCGATGCTCTCATGTCCATCGTAAAACTTACCCGTTAGTCCCAGTTCCTCTAAAACTTCAACGGGAAAATATGTATTTAGGATAGGAATATTACAGTGTCCAACCGCTTCAGCCGCCGTAGTTGTCCCATATTTTAAGTCTGAGGCTTTCGCCATATAAAGGTCTACAGCACTGTGAATGCTAATGCAATAAATACTGGAATCATCGCTAAAAATTGACTGAGAACCATCCCCATGATGAATATCCCAATCAATCATCAAAACTTTCTCAAATCCTTGCACCTGAGCGTATCGTGCCGCCGCAGCCAGAGGATTTAAAAGGCAATAACCGTGTCCCCAATTACTGTAAGCATGATGTCCAACCATACTGAAGCAATAGGCACGTTCCAGGTTCCCTTTTTTCATCTGATCAATTGCTTCCATCATGCCCCCTAAACCATAGAGATATCCGGGTAAACCGTACTCCAAACCTTGGCACTCAATACTCAATTCAGGTAGGGCAGCACTCACCTCATCGAGTGGTTTTTCAAGAGCTTGTAATCCAATTTTTCGGAGATACTCAGGAGTATGAACGCTCTGGAAATTGCGCCGCTGGGCTTTTCTTAATGGAAGTGTAGGATATTCAGCAAGAGCTTGGGTAAGAGCCTGTCGAACTTGGTTGTAGTAGGGAAAAGAATGCCCCATGAAGGAAATTGATTCAATTGGCTTGGACGTACAGAATGTTTGTGGGTGTAGATAGGTCGCTAAATTATTCATTTCCCTAAATCAAGCACTATTCAAAAGTGGCTCTCTCTCGCTGAGTGAATTGGAAGCATGTCATCTTTGTAGGTTAGGTTGAGGAACGTAGGCGAAGCCTTCTCGTAGAGTAACCCAACGTCATCGTTAGCCTGTTGGGTTTCGCTATCGCTCTACCCAACCTACGAGAACATTTTGTGCAAAACTGACATGTTACCCGTGAATTTGTCGTCGCCTAAACTTCAGTATAAGTCATGCCGATGGCAAAGGTATTGTAATTGTCATCATTGTACCGACTCCTACTTCACTATTGACTGAAATCGTACCCCCTTGTATGTCTAGACATTTCTTGACAACCGCTAATCCTAATCCGGTTCCGGGAATGTTGCCAATATTCGTACCGCGATGAAATATACCAAACAATTTTTCTTGATCCTCTACAGGAATCCCAATGCCTGAATCTTTGACTTTAAATGTCACTGTGGATTGACTACAGGTTACTATTAAATCTATTTGACCCCCTATCGGAGAATATTTAATGGCATTAGACAGTAAGTTAATTAAAATAGAACGTAATAACTTCTCATCTAAGCAAACAATAGTAGATTTATGTTGACTCAGTAAGTTAATTGAGTAATCAGAGCCAGCATTTAATTGCATTTCCTCAACTAACTGATAGCAAAAACATTCTAATTCAACAGAGTGAGCAGTAAACTCCAATTTGCCAGTATCTGCTCGGCTAATTGTTAAAATATCGCCCAAAATTTGCGTCATGTTTTTAGCTGTTTTTTCGATACGATCAATATTACGAATAATTTTCTGATTTAATTCTTCGGGATAGTAATATTTCAGTAATTGAACACTGGCTAAAATGGTACTCAATGGTGTGCGAAATTCATGAGATGCCATAGAAAAGAAATTAAGCTGGAGTTGTCTTAGTTCCTGCTCTTGTGCCAGTGCCAGACGCATTGATTCTGCCTGCTTGTGTTCTGTAATATCTTGAGCAGTACCGAGAATTTGCTGGGGTAAACCATCAGCCGTGCGAGTGAACACCATCTCGCGACTATACAGCCACCGCCATTCCCCCGATTTATGTTGGATGCGATACTCTGTCTCAATAATTTCTCCCTCTTTAGCGGTGGCAAATCGTTTAATGGCAGTGGTACATTTAGATTGATCATCTGGGTGAATCAGATTTTGCGGAAATGTCGGTGCCATGGCTTGGATTTCTTCTGGGGAGTAGCCGATAACTTGAGTAATTTGTTGATTGCTGTAAATATTTCGCTTTTCAACTAAGTCATAAAGATACAAAGCGGTTGGCATCGCGTGAGCAATGCGTTGAATAAACCGTTCACTTTCCCGGAGTGCTTGTTCCCGAATTCTAATTTCGGTAATGTTGGTGGCGGCACAGGTAATGCCAACCACTTCTTCGGCATGGTTTCGTAGGGGTTCCACGGTTAAATCGTAGTACCGGACTTTGCCTTCTACGATAATTGATATCTCTTGGCGCTCACCTACTCCTGTGGTCAAGACACGATGTTTAATTGGCATTAGCTTTTGGGCATTTTCCGGTGCAAACATTTCTAATTCTGATTTTCCAATTAGTGCGTCGGTATTAATCCGACTCGCCGGATTATAGACCCAGGTGTAACGCAATTTTTTGTCTTGATTAAATACTGTGATGGGTGAGTCATGCAGCGCAACCCGAAAGCGTTCTTCACTAATTCTTAATGCGGCTTCTGCTTCCCGGCGTTCATGGATTTGCGTTTGGAGATCAGCGTTTGTCTCCATCAGTTCAGCCGTCCGTTCTTGAACTCTGACTTCTAGCTGATCACGGGCTTGACGCAGTTGGTATTCAATGGATTTGCGTTCAATTAATTCCGTCTGAAGCTGTTGATAGAGTTGGGCTTGGTGAATGGCGATGGTAACTTGGATGGCTAATTGATACAGTAAGTCAATTTCTAAGGATTGCCATTGTCTGGGTTGAGAACAGTGATGAGCAATCAGTAGTCCCCAAAGCTTTTCTTGTTGCAGAATGGGTACGACGAGTTTAGATTTGACACCTAACTGCTGGAGGAATTCCACTAAGCAGGGAGCCACGTCATCGGTTTCTGGGTTGACTACGGTGCGAATCCGTCCTTGACAGTACAATTGATGCATCTGTTCGGGAAACACTTCCGCCGGAAACGTTTGTCCGAGAATGGGTGCGGTATCAGGAGTGACAGATTCCGCTACAGTACTTCCTGTACCGTCAGACCAAATCCGATAGACTAATACTCGATCAACGCCCAGAAATTCTCGGACTTCGGTTACTGTGGTTTCGAGAATGGTGTCCAGATCCAGGGTTTGGCGGATGCGTTGAGCGCTACTGAGGATGAGTTGCTCTCGTTGCGCCATTTGCTCTAGAGTTGTTTCAGACAGAGGGCGATCGCGACTTAATTCTAACTCGGCTTTGAATCTAGAATGCTGCTTCAGGAGCAACCCACACAGCACCATAAGTATGGCGATGCTGAGACTATCCCCCAGAATTAGACTCAATTGGGTTCTCTGGATTTGAGTAACTATAGCCCCTAACTGCTCTTGTAACAACAGTTGTGCTTGCGCTGGGATCTGCTTCAAAAGCCACGGCTGGTGTTGAGCGATCGCAGAGGCGCTGTTGAGCTGAGACAATAAATCTTGCAGAGCATCCTGTAACTTGTCACTATAGTCCATCCATCGGGAAGTTTCCATCAGTTGAGTTAGGTGGCTATAGGACATGACACTAGCCCCTATAAAGATAAGTAATGCCAGACAATAACCACCGATAATAACTTTGATACCGATAGATTTTGGCATTTGAGTTCTCCTCCGAAATAACAGCAGCTAGTGCATCACGGCTTCAAATAAGCGGTTCCCCATTTAGATTAGGATACCTAAAATCCTGCCAGGGAACAGGGAATTATTTACATAGAACAGGAGCAAACGCTTGATATTTTTTACAATTCTTAACTCAGTTAAGCCAATTGATGTCCAAGTCATTCCCTCTCTGTTCTCTTGAGCAAGTTTATTTTGAGGCGACCTCGTGATAAATTCATAAAAGGGAATAGTATTTCTATAGGTGAGAATTCTTCTAGTCGAAGATGATATTTATTTGGCTGAAGCTTTGGCTGAAGCCCTGGCAATACAACGGTATGCCGTTGATACGGTTTCCGATGGAGAGGCGGCTTGGGTGCAAGTAAATACCCTCGATTACGACCTAATTTTGCTCGATATGATGTTGCCAAAATTGGATGGGATTCATTTGTGCCAACGCTTGCGTTCCTATGGTTATCAGATGCCAGTTTTGATGATCACGGCTCGCGATACCAGTACGGATAAAGTTATCGGTTTGGACGCAGGCGCTGATGACTATATGGTTAAGCCTCTGGATATTCCAGAGTTACTGGCTAGAATCCGAGCGCTACTGCGACGAGGGCAAACGGTTTCCCCCCCTATTTTAGAGTGGGGACAATTGCGTTTAGATCCAGGGACTTATGAAGTCTGCTACGGTGATCAAACTTTACGCTTGACTCCCAAAGAATATAGTCTTTTAGAATTACTGATCCGCAATGGACGACAAATCATGAGTCGGAGTGCCATTATTGAGCATGTTTGGTCTATCGATAATCCTCCGAAAGAAGATACGATTAAGGTTCATGTCAAAAGCCTGCGCTCCAAACTTCGAGCCGTAGGCGCTCCAGAAGATTTAATTGAAACGGTACACGGTTTAGGTTATCGTCTCAAATCTCTTTCTGAATAACTGCTTAGGAGTCGCTTTCACAAATTTTTATTACAACTGGAGTTTAGACTACGAACCCTGATTCAATTGAGCGACCGGGCCTTGTTAATTCGTGCAGGTGGGTCACCTCTACAGGTTGAATTAACCCACAGCAAACCCTGTATATTGCCTGACAAAAGGTTCATGAAACGCCAGAACAATATCCTCTTTTGGGACGCCCAACTTGACCAATTCATTGGCTATACCAATTTCTGTTCCATCATGCTGTATCCAAATTTTTCCATTTTTAATATCTAGATGCAATACGCATCCATACATCGGCTGGCGATTTTTCCAACCGGTATAAACAACCTGATAATGATCCCGTTCTTTGTCAAAAATTAGTTCTGTTTCTACTTCGTCATCCGATGGACTTCCTTTCGCATAGTCACTTAATAACTGTTGGATATAGGTACGATATTCTTCTATCCTTTCCATTCTAAAACCACCTCATCTTTAGGCTCATAAACCAGCAACCTGAGTTGAAACGACCTGCTCGAATTCTCATAGGATCATCGGTAATCACCCAATCCTCTTTTTCCAATCCGTTTTTAACGGCATCATGAAAAATATCTTTAGCCACTATCTAACTAATTGATAAATTTAGTATTTTTAGCTTTAATTGTAGCATGAATACCATCCCGACTTGCCGTGAAACGTTAGAACAATGCTAAGGATGATCAATCTGCCTTTACTCAAAACGTTTACGTTGATCTGACCAACGCTTAAGCCTATATTTATTCTCACCCGCCAGGACTAACGCCGCCGTTCCCCCATCCCCCAAATCCGCGATCGCAGTTAGTGATGTATTCCCATGGGTGGAAAATTCACTGTAGAGTAACGCCCCCTTCTCTGAAAATATTAATGTCCGAGGTTTATACTCCTGCGTGTTCGTGTCTGGGCGTTTGATATTCAGGGTTTGATTGGTACTCGCTGTATCCTCATACAAGGTTAAAACGGCTTCCGGTTCATCGTTTCCGGTTAAATCCAGAGGCTGTACTAACCAATGTCCGATCTCTTGCAGCATCATCGGAATCGTGGGTTCGACTTCAGGCGATCGCTTGCCACTTTTAACCAATTCCTGCCACAGTGTTGGTAAAATCGCCGCCACCCATTGCGGTTGCAGTTGGTTTAAATCGGATAAGCTAATTGAACCCGGTTCTAGCCAGCGCAGCGCCGTTTGAGAATATGCCATAGGCGAACTCTTTTCTCTATTGGGTAAGGCTTGTCCTGCGGCTAAAAGCTTGATTACACCCTCTTGATAGGACACCCCTTGAACCGTCGCGACGATCGTCTCCTGGCGTCCCTCCGCTGACCAGACGGCAATTTGCAGGTATGGATCAGTGTCTAAACCCAGATATTGCCAAAGACGCTGAGTTGCAACAACTGTGGACAATTGTAAATCGGTAAAGGGTGTTTGACGCCAGCGTTGACCATCATTAAAGGCGGCGACTTCTACCTGATACCAAACCTCTTGGGGGGCTTTTTGGAATCCTGAAGCTGGGGCGGTTAAAGTGACGGGAAATGTGGCTGTACTATTTCTGGCTTCCGGTTGTCGCCACTCTTCAGGCTTGACAGTTTCCACGGATTGTGCTGTCCCGACAATTTGACTTAAATGAGGGATGATGGCTGGAACCTCTGCTAATGCAGTATCCAGATAATCCAGGTAGGCATAAATTTGGGCATTATTGTTAGGTTGAGGCTGATCAGATTCTGATTCAGGGGATGGAAGTTGCTGCAACCAAGAAATGGCTTTAGTCCGCCCTTCTTGGGCGGCGAGAATTAAAGCCCCCCAAGTTTTTACGGTGCGATCATTGGGACTAATATTGAGGGCAGCTTCTACCCGTCGCCATAATTCCTCGGTATCGGTTTTAAGTAAATTAGCAATCTCTTGGGCGGAACCATTAACGGCGGCGGTTTGAAATACCTGTAAGCCATCTGTCCACCGTCCATCAATTAGATAGGCGAGAACTTGTTGTCCTTGACTTGCCCAGGTTTGGTTGGCTTGCGCCTCAGTAAATTGGGCATGAAGTCGAATTAAGTCTAGTTGCGCTTGGACTGTCGCCGACTCCGTGTTTTTCTGTTCTTGTTGCAATCGTCGATACGCCCACGACCATAACCCATTCCGGGCTAACATTAAGGAATTCCGATAAGTGGGACTATCATCAGCCCGTGTATTTAGTGAAATTTCGGTTAATTGAATTGGATTGAGGAGAAACTGGCGGGGTTGAACCTGGTACACCTGGAATTTCGGTTCTAATCCTACTGTTTGATTAATCACTAATTCTGGGGTGGATTCCCCGGTGACTTGTTGCCAATAAGGGGGTTTATCTGTGGGACTTTGCCAGTCCAGCATAACACTCAGGTGCATTTGTTCGGGGTTGTAATGGAGGATTTGTCCATAAGTTTTCGGGGATTCATCGGTGAGGCGAACTCCCCAGAGGTTAAACCAAAATCCTGTGGCGGGGGCTTTATTTTCTAAACGGTTAAATCGAGTAAAGGGTAAGGAACGAGATGCACTTCCAGTAATCGCGTCGGTGGAGGAGAGGACAAAATATTCTTCCTGTTCATTGATAGCCAGCTGAGTGACCAATTGGTAAGCAAGTTCGGCTTGCTGAAATTCGATGGGTTGATAAAGTCTCAGTTCGACAATTTTTTGGCAATTGGTTTGACAGTTCGGTTTAGATTTTAAGATAGGTAATAGAATAGGGGTTTCTCGATAGGGTTGTCCTGTATTGAGGGATACAAGTTCTCCCGCGATTAACCCATTTTGGCGCAATTCGTCGCGTATGGTTGCCAGGGTTTGTGGGGGTGAAGCATCAGCGATGGGAATCTTTGTCCATCCGGGTAAAATACGATTCAGCCAGATCGCTGCATTGGGATCAATCATCAGGCGAATCCCTAGCCATATTCCCCCAGTAACGATCGCACCCGTGGCGATTAATGCGGCGATCGTACCTAATGCTACCAGACAGCCATTGGCTGATGATTTTTTCCGAATTCGTCTGCGGCGTCTCTTTGTGACTCCGGACAATCGTTTCCCCCTTTCACCTACTGACACCTTATCGCCGATCATCGCTGCATTAAGTTAGTGATTTCGTGAACCTAAATGACCCGGTTATTTTGACATTAGCAATCAGAACCAACGCCGCGATCGCAACTCCAATACAGATCACCGATATATAGGGTATTGTTCCCCCTGCATTCAGACGCGCTACGATTCTTGGCATATCCCGCCGACGCCCCATAGCCAATAATACGCGAGATAACGCGATCGGGATAGTGCGTTGCGGTTGATGCACCTCTTCTCCCAATGTGGCAATTCGACCATAGCCAGTATACGCTACAAACATTAAAGCACTGCCATGGAGTAACGACGCGATCGCACTTTTATGTCGAGTGATCTACGATACAAGCAAAAAGAAATGTAGGGGCGCAAGGCTTGCGCCCAGAAGTATTTTGATGTTGCCCAAATCTTTAATATACCGTAGTAGGCTGGCAAGCTTAAAAATAGGGGTAAAATTTTTCTGGATCGCTACTCTAATAAGGGTTTTGGAAAATACTGGGCGATTCAGCGACTTTTCCCAACCGCATCAAATCAACACCTACCCATCCGCGCTATCGACAAAAAAAGAGTTTTGGCATCAGGGGGAAACGAGGGGGGTTGGGAGAGGGGCTTCTGGTGAGGGATTGAGCTTAAGTTGACACCAATGGGGTAAAACTCGCCCCTACAGAATACCTCTTTTATCTAAAGGTTTGAGTCTTGGTGGTAAATGCTTGGTTACTACGCCCCTACTTATCCATAGTATCTAAAGTCGCTTCCTGTTCCTTTAAAGCTTCAATACTGTCGCTCAAATCAACGCTATTACTAGACACTCGATTGAACGATAACCAAACGACAGCAGTCGTGAAACTGGCTCCTATAATCACCGCTAAAGGTAAAATAAAACCACTGTCAGTCATCGAAACTAATGGAATGCAAATCCCTAGCATTCCCGTAGCAAATCCCCAGATAATGGCAGTGGCTGCAAGTTTAAAGCCTGCTCCTTGTGTTTGACGTATCATAAGTTAACTCAAGTTATCAGACAATCAGTCTCTCCTCTGTCAAAATGCGATAGTGTTCATTTCCCGCCCAAAACAATGGAGTAAATTTTCCAGCTTGGGGTCAGTCAAATCATTAACCACCAACTTCGCCCCCGCCGCCATTAACGCCTGTGGTTCATGAGTCGTCGCCACACCAATCGTTAAAATTCCTGCACCGACGGCGGAACGAACGCCAGTTAAGGAGTCTTCAAACGCCATGGCTGAAACTGGGGATACACCCAATAATTCTAACCCTACCTGATAAGGCATGGGATCAGGTTTACCCTTTTCCAGTTCCTCGGCTAAAACAACAGTAGTAAAGTGCTTGTCTAAACCGAGAACTTGCAACATAAATTGGGCATTATCTTTCGGTGCATTTGTCACCACCGCCTGCTTCAGTTGCTTTTGATTTGCCCAATCTAACACCTCTAGCAATCCGCCTAACGGTTTCAATTGTTGAGCAGCACGTTTCCGATATTCTGCTTCTTTATAATCCCCTAACTGTTTTCCTGCCTCTAGAGACAGATGAGGTAATAAATCCTTGACAATCGCCGCATTGAGACGACCGCTAAAATGAGTTTGGTAGAAGGCGTGATCAAACTCTAAGCCATACTCGCGCAAGATATCTTGCCACGTCTGAAAATGGATAGGGTCAGTATCCGCTAAGGTGCCGTCTAAATCAAATAATAATGCCTGAAGCATAATCGATGGGGTGATAGCTGTTGCACTCCAGTCTACCGTTTAGTAACGAAATATGACAAGAACGATCCAGTTTCAGGTTAAGACTGACGTATCGTAATAAAAGGTGGGGTTTATCAAGATGGGTTTAGCCACTTTCTGCGTGGGTATCACCGATTACATTTCAACCAAACCCCTCTTTATCCCAAATCAGTATCACTGCGCCAAAGCTTTGATTTCTGCCAGTATTATTCACAATAAGTGATATGATTCAATCTCAACTCACACCGCCAAAAGTATCCTACAGGATTGAATGGAAAAAACTGCCTGATGATTTTCACTTACCTGATGAACCTGTGGAGAATATTTATCATCCCTTACTCGCATCAGCACTGCGAGAGATTCTAGAAATCGCTGGCTTTATCACCTCTTCCATGCTATTCGCCTCCAACTTTGCTATCTGCGCCACCGTGGATGGCAAAATAGTGGTCAAAGCACCAGATTGGTTTTATGTTCCCAATGTGTTACCTATCGCGCCAGAAGTTACTCGTCGCAGTTATACCCCTCATACAGAGGGAGATATCCCAGCCATTGTTATGGAGTTTCTCTCTGAGACTGAACAGGGGGAATACTCAGCGAAATCGACTTATCCCTATGGAAAATGGTATTTTTATGAGCGGATTTTGCAAGTCCCAATTTATGTTATTTTTAACCCCAATGATGACACATTAGAAGTCCATGACTTAGTAGCCGGACATTATGAACTGCGACAACCTGATGCGAATGGACGCTACTGGATTGCCGCAATGGGTTTATATTTGGGAGTTTGGTACGGCACTAAGGCAGAAATAACCTGCTATTGGTTACGGTGGTGGGACGAATCAGGAACTCTTTTACCTTGGGGAGTTGAGCGAGTGGAACAAAGTTTACACGAAGGAGTACAACAAGGAAGAATGCAGGAAAAGTTAGCTATGATTAACCGTTTATTGATTCGCCGAATTGGTGAAATTACTCCAGATATGCAATCACGAATTAATGGTTTATCGGCAACAGCTTTAGATGAATTAAGTGAGGCTTTATTAGATTTTACGGATATGACGGATTTAGTCAATTGGATTGAGCAGTATTAATTCATATCAAATATTCATACCAAATCCACCTTTATCACCCCCTTTTGCCACGGCGATTGAAATCGCTGCTACACAAATGTATGGTAGAGACGTTGCATGCAACGTCTCTACAACAGTTCGTTTGTCCTAATCGATGTGTCTACTGCTATAGAACGCAACATTGGTATTATTACTGGTTCAAGATGTAAGGTGAATAAAACTCGTGGATACGATGTCAGATTTAACTTGACGATCATTAAGTCCAATCAAGTCTTTAAAATAAATAGATGTTGGTTCTTTTAATGCTGAACTATAGTCTTTATGGAGTTGAGGCGTAACTGAGGTACTATCGCTGAAAAATAAAGAATCTCCGAGGACGGAAAGAGACTTTTGATTAAGGGAGTGAATTAAATCCTGTGACGTTATCCCTTTTTGATCATAAATTTTATTTAAAGCGGCATTATCTTCTGACACAATTGCTTTAAATGCCATTCGCTCATCCTGACTAAGCTGTTGAGTAAATGCCAGCAACTTCTGCCATTCTCGTGGTAAAAATACGGATAAATTAGGTTCAATTATGGGGAAGACTGTTTCAGTTGCGGTTAACTTCTGTACTCCTAGGGTTTGCATTTGCTGTTGCAGAGCGGCATAATCGGATTCTAACTGCTGTTTAAGCTGATCTAATCGCGTCAAATCTTGATTGAGTTGCTTTTGTTGTTGCTGTTTTTCAGTAACTTGTTGCTGCATTTGTTCCAATTCGGATTTGAGCGGAGTGAGATTTTCCTGCACTCGCTGTTGCTGTATCCGTAAAGACAAAAAAGCTTGATTCAGTTGCTCTAAACGTTGCTTTAAGGCTTGAATTTGGGTATGTAAGTCGTAAGCTTCGCCGCCTAAGTCTTGCTTACGGTGTTCCAGTTCGGCTAAGTCTTGACTAAGATGTTCGTGGTGATGCAGTTTATCGGCTATTTCAGTTTGAAGTTGTTCAAGTTCAGTATGTAAGTGATTTAAGCGAGTTTCCGCTGGCTGGAGTTGGGCAGTTTTTGCCCAAAGGGATTGATTCAGTTCGCTTTGGTGTTTCTCTATCTGCTGAATTTGCGATCGCAGGGTACTCACTTCCTCTAGGTGTTCCTGCTTATGCTGTTGAATTTCACTGATTTCTTGATACAGGCTATTTCGTTGGTTATGCAGTTCAGACACCCGACTCAGAAGCTGACTCCGTTCAGTTTGTAATGCATGACTACTGGCTTCGAGTTGATGTTGGGTTTCCCTTCCCTGGATGAGTGATTCATACAGCAGCCGTTCTTCTTCCTCAAATTCTTGGATTTGATTGAGTAAAGCGTTTTTGCGCTGTTTTTCTGCTTGGAGGCGTCGCCTATCCGCTACAGTAACGCCAGCATAACTTGCTACAACGGTAACGACTCCATTAACCAAGGCTTTGTTGGGGTTCACGAATAATCCCACACCCACGCTGACTGTAAAAGCAACTGTACCCAGAAGCATTTGATTAACGAGTTGGTTCATTGGTCATTCGTTATTGGTCATTGGTCATTGGTCATTGGTCATTTGTCATTGGTCATTCGTTATTGGTCATTGGTCATTGGTCATTGGTCATTTGTCATTGGTCATTGGTCATTGGTCATTTGTCATTCGTTATTGGTCATTCGTTATTTGTCATTGGTCATTTGTCTCAAATTTAAACGAAAAGAGGGCGGGTTTTGTTGATAAGTTATCGGTATACCCATCAATTAAATGGCTAAACCCGCCCCTACAATAGGATATAACTTTTGCCTCTTGCTACCCTTCTACCCTATCCAAAGGACGAATCCCTAAATCAGCGCTGAGAAAATCAACAAATTGGCGGGCGCTGCGCCCAGAACGCCCATTGTGGCGGGTTGCCCATTGAATGGCACGGGATTTTAAGTCGTTTTGGGGTAAGTTGATGTTGGCTTGCTGGGCTAAATGATAGACAATTTTGAGATAAGCGTCTTGGTTTGTCGGTTCAAAGGTCAGGGTTAAGCCGAAGCGATCGCTAAAGGATAATTTTTCTTGTAAGGTATCCCAGGCATGGATTTCATTATTATCGCTGGGATGAGGGCGATCGCCAAAAAATTCCCGTACTAAGTGGCGTCGATTGGAGGTGGCATAAACAACTACATTTTGGGAACGGGCGGTGACACTCCCTTCTAAGACGACTTTTAATGCCTTAAATGCATTGTCGTCTTCCTCAAAGGAGAGGTCATCTACAAAGATGATAAACTTCTGCGGTATGTCTCGCAATTGCTCCACAATTATCGGTAAGTCGTTTAAGTCAGACTTGGCAACTTCAATCAGCCGCAGTCCTTGATTTTTATACTTTTGTAATAACCCCTTGACTAATGACGACTTGCCTGAACCACGACTACCATACAGTAAAACATGTAACGCCGGATAATCCGCGAGTAAGAATTCTGTATTTTTAACTAACGCGGCTTGTTGAGACTCATAACCCACCAATTGAGTTAACTGAATCGGATCAGGGTGGGCGATACCAACCAATTGACCCGACTGCCAACGCAGGGCATGATATTGGGCAAATAACCCTGTACCATGGTGCCGATAGTGGGCGGCTAATTCCTCTAGAGATTCTGTCCAATCACTCTTTTGGTGTAGAAATGTGGGCTGCACTGTGTCCAGATTCCAGGAAACAGGCTGTGCTTCTAACTGAGAAGCTTTTTGCACCCACCGACTTAGCTGTTCGGCGCTACATTCAGAAAGATGTTGTAAGGCGTGTAAATCCTGTTGAGCCGCCGTGATTAGGGCTTCTGGTAAATCGTCCAGGGCTACCCGTTGTGCTTGCACAGAAAAGGGATTATCGTCTTGGAGAATTTGCCGAATCAAATAATCTTGCCAATTTTCTCCGTGGGCGGCTAACGTTTTGAACCAGTTACCATACGCCACCAAGCAAGCGGTTTGTTCGGCTTCACCCTTGCTTAAGGTTTGCAAAATATGGATAAAAGCTCGTCCCACATCGTTACGGAGAACGGATTGATACAGCAGCAGTGACGCGGCTTGGCGTTTGAGGAATTGGCTGGAGGCGTTGGCAGGTGTTTTTGTTGATGGCATGACGCCTATTTTAGCGGATTACAGAATACACAAGGAAATTTCGTTTCTTTCCTCAACCCAGCCGACAAAGGTAACATGCTTCCTGTTCCCAGCGTAATTGGTCGCTATCCTATGAAGCCTCCACTAAATTAGTGCCAACTGATAACTGATTCGTGGTAGGCGTTCGTTGTGGGTCTATGACTGTTGCAGACTGATTCAGAAAATAGTTACAGTAGTTGATATCATTTTATGATTGCACAGGCTGCAACTATGGAGCGAGAAGCTGTAACTATCCGTATTCCCGCAGATTTGCTTGAGCAAGCAAGGCAATTTCGAGAAGGCAGTGAGTCTTTTAACGAGATGGTTGTTGAAGCCATCAACCGCGAGGTGCGACGGCGGCGATCACTGGCAGCCCATCAACGCATTGTGACTCGTAGTGCTGAAGTAGAAGCCAAAACAGGAATTCAATCCAGTTCTGTGGACTTGATTCGTCAGCTGCGATCGGGTGAGCAACGGCGTGACTAAGTGTATCGACACCAGCGTTTGGATTCCTTATTTGATACCTGAGACATTGCAACCCCAAGTTGTATAACTAGCGCTCAAAGTTTAGATCCCCCTAAATCCCCCTTCAAAAGCTATGCATTACTCACATCTTTCTTAACAATTCAGAAGGCTGGACATATCTAGGTTTCAACCTAATGACGTTACATTTATTAATAGGCTCCCTCGGTAGTCCCTGATCCATCGTCAACGTCAGAATACGGCACACTGATAACAGGGTGTGGTAAAGTAACAGCTTTCCCTTGCATCCATGGGACTCATGGGACTTCAGCAACTTGGCTGAGACGATGTAACTTGTCCCCTTCCCATGTTTTGAGCGGTGGGTTAAAGGCAAGGCGATCGCACTCCTCAATCACAGCCGCAAACCTAAGCCCCCTCAACCCGGCAAGTTGTGGGTAGTTGGTAAAAAAGCGAGCGATTGTCTCCGGCACTGCGTTCCGTGCGATCGCACAAAATGTTGAAAATGTGAATTTGCAGAGGTAATTCAAATGAGCGATTGGGCAGCCGCAGAATTGCAATATGCCGACTTGGGGGATGTGCGCCGCAAAAAAAGGCTCATACGTAAGCGTGAGTGACTTGGCAGCCCAACCCTGCGCCAGCATACCCCAAGCATCGGGAAACTGGGCAGCGACCCAAGGGGCGTATGATTTTTGGAGTTCTCCTCATGTCAAAGCCTCCTCGATTGTTCAAGCTCACCAAACCAGTACTCTCAATAGAATTCAAGCCGAAGCGGTCGTTATTGCGATTCAAGATACGACAGAACTCAATTTCACCCATCATCCCAGCAAGAAAGGTATGGGTTATCTAGACAATAGTAAATCATCGGGTTTAAAAGTGCATTCGGTCTTTTGTAGTAGCGCTTCCGGAATACCTTTAGGAGTCTTACATCAACAAGTCTGGACAAGAGACCCAGCCTTTTTGGGCAAGAAACATCAACGACACAAAAAAGACATCCAAGATAAAGAATCTTATCGCTGGTTAACGGCACTGCAGGCGACTCAAACCCTAATCCCACCGGAAACAACCGTGGTAACAGTTGCTGACCGAGAAGCTGATATCTATGAGTTGTTGGCATTGCCCCGTCGCCCAAACAGTGAGTTGATCATTCGGGCTAACCACAATCGTTGTGTCAAGTCTACACAGCCCGAACCACAAGTACAGCGCTTGCAGCAAACCATTGAGCAAGTTCCACCAACGGGTCAACTTACCTTGGAATTGAGACGACATCCAGAGCGTCAACCTCGAATCGCCACTCTCACACTGCGGACTACCACCGTAGAATTACAACCCCCCCATACTCATCCACAAGCTCAACACCTTCAACCTGTCTATATACAGGTGATTCAAGCACTTGAAGTTGACCCACCTCCGGGTGTGGAACCCGTTAATTGGTTACTCCTAACCACCTTAGTCATCACTTGTTTTGAAGATTTGGTGCAATGTTTACGTTGGTATTCTTATCGTTGGTTGATTGAACGTTATCATTATGTTCTCAAGAGCGGTTGTCGCCTTGAACAACTGCAATTGGAAAGTGCCGATCGCATCCACCGTGCTTTGGCTACCTACACCATTGTTGCTTGGCGCTTATTATGGATCACCTATCTTGCCCGTTACCATCCCGAGCTGCCTGCCGACACTGTTTTAGAAGCATATCAGTGGCAGGCTCTTTATTGCACGATTCATCACCACTCTAACCCCCCTGACTCTCCTCCCAATTTAAGAGATGCCGTGCGTTGGATCGCCCAACTCGGCGGGTTCTTAGCCCGTTCTCATGATGGCGAACCGGGGGTTAAAACTATTTGGCAAGGTCTGCGACGACTCCATGACATTGCCCAGACTTGGCTTTTACTTTCCCCCAAAACTACTGCTTTTGTCAAGGGCATTCATGTTAAGAAAGATGTGAGTAATGCATAGCTTTTTAAGGGGGGCTGGGGGGGATCAACCACCGCCACATCATGGACATCTAAATCCCCCGTAACATAACCCACTTGCGGCACATAAAGGCAATCATACCCGTTGTGAATTTGTCCTGCTTCCAGGACATTTTCAAATCGCCACAACTGATAGAGTGAACTCAAATAAAGGGTGGAGCCATGAACACACAACCCCATACATCGCTCAAAGGTGCGCTCAAAGATTGATAACTGTCCCGTTGGCTGTACTCCAATAAAAAACACCTTCCCAGCTTGATAGGTGGTAAACGCCAGACTGAGATGTTGCTCTGCTAACCAAGCCGTGAATTGCCGGGAACCCGTTATTTCTAATGACGGGGAATTTGTCGAGGAGATTGGCGATTGATGCACCATGAACCTTGTACTCTCGATGAAAGCCACAAACGTTGTCCGTTATTTATATTAGGAGTAGTCGGCAACGAAAAATTAGCCAACAGGAAATCTTTACCGAATCTTCATACAGCAAGCTGAATTTTCTATGATTGGACAATTCCCGCCAATTTACCCCTATTGGTAGGATAATTTTCCCGATCGCGCGAACGAGATCCCGCACGAGGCGATCGCGTGGAAACTATTGACTCAACGCCCAATAAACTGCCCAAATTGCCATCGCCCGCAGATAATGACCTGCCCGAAATGTGCCAACCGGTGTAATCGCTTCCGGCGTGCGGAATTGTAACCCATTTTCATAGACTTGTCGCACTACTGATTCAGTGAGTTTTAAGGATTCATCCTTCATCCCCAATTGAATTAAAAATGCCGCTAGTCCAAAATTAATCCCTGTCCACACCTCCAAAGGATGCGTCGCATCGGGATATTCGGGAGAACCATCGGGTTTTACCCCATTCGCGGCACCGAATTGGGCATTATGGAACTTTAAAAAACAAGATTCGTAAACCGTTTTTAATACCGATTGGGTGCATTCAGCGGGAACAATATCCGGTAATCCTAATAATTGGGCATAGAATTGACCACAGAGTTGATCTGCCATCACCACATCAGAATCACTGTCGCTATCCAGGCGATAATATTGACCATTCCAGAGTTTTTCTTGATAAATGGGTTTCGCTTGTTGCAGCCATTGTTGATAATCGTTCAGGGTTTGTTGAATCACCTCCGGATCAGGTAGATCAATGGAAAAAACTAGGGTGGAATTGTCTAGGAGAATTTGGGCGATCGCGCTTGCGGCTTCTAAGGCGGCTAACCATAACCCACCACAATATGCGCTAACACCCTGCAACTGCCAATCATCAAACGTCTGATCCGGTGCGCCGGAGTTTTCTGGAATCCCATCCCCATCGTGATCAAAGGTTTTCAGATACGCCAACGCCTTGACAATCGCTGACCAACATTCGGCTAAAAATTCAATATCCTTTGACCCCGTAAACACAAAGGTTCGATATACCTGCAAGACAAAATCACAGGGTAAATCTTTCCACTGATTACAATCTTGATAACTGGTATAGTTTGTCTTTTCCCAAGGATGTTCATTTGCTGCACCTAAATCGTGAGGTGTGGCATCAGCAGCTTTGCGAATCGCTGTGGCTTGGTTGTATCCAATAATTCGAGGCGTATCATCACTGGTGGGAATTGCCCAGGCAAAGGCTTCCAGTACCGCTTTATCCAATCGCGACCACAACATCGCTAGGGCAAATGATCCATACAGGCGCACATCTAAACTTTCGTACCAACGATAATCAAAGGATTCCAAAACCCCGAACTGACCCACGGGATTCCGTTCATTTGCCGCACTCCAGATTGTTCCCCCAGCCGATAACAAATACAGTTCATTAAACAGCGCCATTTTGAACCAATTGGGTAAATCCTGACGCTGTAAAATTGGGTTTTGCCAGGATAAAATTCGCTCTTGCCAAAGGTCAGAATGTTTCAGGGCGGTGCGAACCATTGACCAAGCATTATTCCCGGTGCGCCCAAAGAAATCGGTATAACGGCGGTAATATTTAACCCCAGCCGCAAACTCAGTGATGGGAAAATCCCACGCCAGGATAAACGGGATTTTCCGGGTTCTTCCAGGGCGCAGTCTTACCCGTACCGCGATCGCGCCTGCAATTTGTTCTCCGGGTTCAGCAGGCGTTTCGTCTTGCACATCACTGAGACTTCCGTCACTGGCAAACGTATTCCACACCTGTGATCCATCGCCTGAGGGATTCCAGCGACAGTGATAGAATACCTCCTGACTGGGATTCGTCACCGTGGCGAAACAGAGTTGTCCTTCGCCTTCTTCAATCTCATCCCGCAACCTCACCCGATCTAACAGACAACCCACCCGAAAATTATCCACAATCCACTGATTATAATTCCCGGTGCTATTGCCCCAACGGGGTTGATACTCGTAAACTGGACTCCCATCATCCCGTACCTGAACTTGGGGATGCCTAATCGCGTTAGTAAACCAGCCCACCATATTCTGCCAGGTGAGCATAATACTTAAAATAATCGGCTGATCGGTGGGATTATGGGCAGTCCATTCAAACACCGCCACCGGATAACTGCTTTCCTGATAACAATCCGCCCAAATCGGAGAAAACTGTTGGCAAGTTAATTCCGTTTGAAATACATTTTCGTAGACAAACCAACTCCGAGGATAAAGGGCGTGATAGGTTCCTGTCGTGACGTTTGACGTTTCCCCAGTGGGATACCATTGCCATTTGCCCAGACTGCCATCTGCTGGGGGTTCGGTGCAAAGGGCATAAGCTTGGGCATCTTGGTTTTCTGGCTGTTCAAAGACGCTAAACTGACAAGCAGGCAGAGATTGAAACGTATGTTCTCCCCCATCCAGATGCCATAGATTAAAATCACCCCGTGAAGACCGACCCAGACAACCTGCGCCAAACCCACCCAAGGGCATACCATGCCAGGGTCCATCATCCAGATTACTGGCATAGCGTACAGTATAGGGATTCTCCCAGCCCTGTCCAATCGGACGTTGCCAGGTACAATCGGGGATAATTGGGCGCGGTGGTTGATAGATCATGCTTTCGATCTTACGGCGTAGTGGGTCGCTTGGACTATTTTGGATCAATCTTGTAGTTATACCAAGAAGAAAATTTAACCATGCTACTCCTAGACACGACAACCCTGAAACCGACCGCAGAACAACGTATAATTCTTGATGGCATAACCTGGCAACACTATATCAATCTTGCCGATATGTTTGTTGATACCTTCCCTCGCTTGACTTACCTGGAAGGCAAACTAGAAATTATTATGACCACCTCCCCCGAACACGAACGTCTCAAGAAAATTATGGCTCGATTAATTGAAACATACACCGAAACAAGAGACATTGAACTCAACGGTTATGGTAATACTACCTTCCGTAGAGAAGCCGCCGCCAGAGGTGCAGAACCCGATGAATGTTATTGCTTGGGTGAACTGGGAGAAGTTCCTGATATCGCCATAGAAATTGCTCTCACCAGTGGTGGAATTGACAAACTTGAACTATACCGAGGGTTGGGTGTAAGAGAAGTTTGGTTTTGGCAAAATAATCAGTTATCGTTTCAGATTTTGCAGCCAGAGACAGCAACGTATCTACAACGCGATCGCTCTGTTCTCCTCCCCGATTTAGATCCCATGTTATTAGTGAGTTACGTCAATTATTCTAACCAAACCCAAGCCGTCAGAGCCTATCGACAAGCCTTACAGAATTAGGGTTTGCTGCACAACTCCAAAACCCTTAGCCATCAATGTTTTGAGTGGCATTGACCTGGGTTGTAAGAGCGATAACTTAACTCAACTCTAAACGAAACCCTGGCAAAACATCCTCCCCTGACAACACCACAGGCATCCCCAGCACCTCCACTTTTTGCCCCTGGCGATAAATTTCCACCTGTTTCTCTTTGGCATTAATCAACCAACCCAACTGCAACCCACTCGCCAAATACTCCTGCATCTTATTCTGTAGCGGCTTTAATCTATCCGTGCGAGAACGTAGTTCAATCAAAAAATCCGGGCAAATCGGTGGAAACCCCTCTCGTTCCTCCTGAGTTAACTCCTTCCACCTTTGCAACTCAACCCAAGCGACATCGGGAGCTCGATCGCCACCTCCGGGTAAACTAAATACAGTCTGAGAGCTAAACACCACTCCTAACTGAGTTTCTTCATTCCAGATTACAACTTTTGCAATCAAACTCGCTTCTTGGCTGCCACTTTCACCACCGATAGGTGTCACAATAATCAATTCTCCATTCGCTGAACGTTCAAGCTGTAAATCGGGATTCGCCTGACACAATTGAACAAACTGTTCTGATGTCAGAGTGGTAATTGGCTCTAAATTCAGTGCCGTTGTCATCGCATTATCTCCTTATCTGGGCAGATATAACCCAGATCACTCAACAACTCACTTGTTAACTTGTCCAAACTTAATATCGGCATTCTTCATCAGTTATACCCTATCTATGGCTCTCTGCCTTTGCGATCGCACTTATTGGTTTAAGAGCCGTGAACTCAAGTTCCGGCTTAAAGCTAAAACCCGTTAAAACGGGTTAAAACGTCTAGTCAGCTTTAGCTGACTTTAGCTATTAGCCGGAAATTTATTTCCCGGCTGACCTTTGTTTGTGTAGCTGCGACTTTCTCCTCGCCATGGCAAAAAGGGATTTACTCCTCCAGTGAAACCTCTGGGAGTCGGGGTTGTATGCACAAGTACCCCCGTTTAGGTGGAAATGCGATCGCATCTAGCCAAGACTACACACCTACGAACCTTGCTGGAGAATCTGTGCATTTTTGTCACTGTATAACAGAAATTATAATGTTATGTATCTACATAAACCCTATTCTGTCTAAGTCTATGACCCTAATTTTGCCCAGCTTGATTTAAGTGTAAAAATTTGTGAATAATATTTAGAGCGAATACTTCAGTAAATGTAAATAAATGTAAAGTAAAGTGAGCAACTTCCTATCGAATTGTGTCAAACAAGGGCGAAAACGCTGCATCGGTCAGCATTTTCTGGTAAAACCACTAAAGTTGCCCTAACTGTAACGCCAAGCCGATTCCAAGGGAAGCCAAGCCAACCTTCCCTGGAACCCTATCAATGAGAAGAGAACACGGATCAAAAGGAGCAAGAACAGCATGTTCACTCACGTCAAGTCCACCATTCGTCACATCACCCCCGATGACCCCCAGAATCGTCATGTACTGAAGGTGGTCTATGTCGTGCTAGAGCCACAGTACCAAAGCGCTTTATCTGCAGCTGTCCGTTCAATTAATCAAAATCAGCCGGATATCGCCATTGAAATCAGTGGCTACTTAATCGAAGAACTCCGCGACGAACAAAACTATCAGGCATTTGAGCAGGATATTGCCCAAGCCAATATCTTTATCGCCTCGCTGATCTTTATTGAAGACTTAGCGGATAAGGTAGTCGCCGCCGTTCAACCCCATCGCGATCGCCTAGATGCAGCGGTGGTATTCCCCTCGATGCCCCAGGTGATGCGCCTGAATAAATTAGGCAGCTTCTCCATGGCACAACTGGGTCAATCCAAGAGTGCGATCGCCCAGTTCATGAAGAAGCGTAAAGAAAAGTCAGGCTCATCCTTCCAAGATGGGATGCTGAAGCTATTGCAGACGCTGCCGAAAGTCCTGAAATATATGCCCATCGATAAGGCACAGGACGCCCGGAACTTTATGCTTTCGTTCCAGTATTGGCTAGGAGGTTCCTCCCAAAACCTGGAAAACTTCCTGTTAATGCTGGCAGATAAATATGTGCTTATGGGAAAAACCCTAGAATTTAAAGATCCGGTGGTTTACCCAGATATGGGTCTCTGGCATCCCCTCTCTACCAAGATGTTTGAGGATGTCAAAGAGTATCTCACCTGGTATAACAATCGCGACGATATCTCCGAGGATTTAAAAGATCCCTTCGCCCCCTGTGTGGGCTTAGTTCTGCAACGTACCCACCTGGTAACCGGGGATGATGCCCATTATGTGGCAATGGTACAGGAACTGGAAGCCATGGGCGCACGAGTTCTGCCCGTGTTTGCTGGGGGATTGGATTTCTCCAAACCTGTGGATGCCTTTTTCTATGATATGCCCACGAGTAAGGGACAAGGAAACGTTACTCTGGTAGATGCGGTGGTGTCTCTGACCGGATTTGCCCTAGTTGGCGGTCCAGCGCGACAAGATCATCCCAAAGCCATAGAATCCTTAAAACGCCTCAACCGTCCCTATATGGTGGCATTGCCCTTAGTCTTCCAAACCACAGAAGAGTGGGAAGGGAGTGACTTGGGACTGCACCCGATTCAGGTAGCCCTGCAAATTGCCATCCCCGAATTAGACGGCGCGATCGAACCGATTATATTATCCGGACGAGATGGCACCACCGGGAAAGCGATCGCACTTCAGGATCGGATTGAAGCCGTGGCAAAGCGGGCGCTGAAATGGGCAAGCCTGCGCCGTAAGCCGAAACTGGCGAAGAAGGTGGCAATTACCGTGTTTAGTTTCCCGCCAGATAAAGGAAATGTGGGAACGGCTGCCTATCTAGATGTCTTCGGGTCGATTTATAAAGTCATGGAAGCCCTGAAGCATAACGGCTACGACGTAGAAGACTTACCCGAATCCGCCGAAGCGCTGATGCAAGACGTGATCCATGACGCCCAGGCACAATATGCCAGTCCCGAACTGAATATTGCCTACCGGATGTCAGTAATGGAGTATGAACGTTTTACCCCTTACTCCACCCGTTTAGAAGAAAACTGGGGTTCACCGCCAGGACATTTAAATAGTGATGGACAAAACCTCCTCATTTATGGTAAGCAATTCGGCAATGTGTTTATTGGTGTCCAGCCCACCTTCGGCTATGAAGGTGATCCGATGCGGCTGCTGTTCTCCCGTTCCGCTAGTCCTCACCACGGGTTTGCCGCTTACTACACCTATTTAGAACATCTCTGGCAAGCGGATGCCGTATTACACTTTGGCACTCACGGGTCATTGGAATTTATGCCCGGTAAGCAGATGGGGATGTCGGGGGATTGTTACCCAGATAATTTAATTGGTTCGATTCCCAATCTCTACTATTACGCCGCCAATAATCCCAGTGAAGCCACGATCGCGAAACGGCGCAGTTACGCCGAAACCATTTCCTACCTCACCCCTCCGGCAGAAAATGCGGGCTTATATAAAGGGTTGAAGGAACTGAATGAATTAATTGGGTCCTATCAAACCCTGAAAGACACCGGACGCGGCGTTCCAATTGTGAACACAATTATGGATAAATGCCGCTTGGTGAATCTGGATCACGATATCGCCTTACCGGAAAAAGACGCCAGTGAACTGACCCCAGAGGAACGGGATACCCTGGTGGGGTTGGTGTACAAAAAGCTGATGGAGATTGAGTCGCGGCTGTTACCCTGTGGGTTACACGTCATTGGTAAACCGCCCACCGCTGAGGAAGCGATCGCGACTTTAGTTAATATTGCCAGTCTGGATCGTCCAGAGGAAGAAATCCTGAGTCTACTGCGAATTATCGCCAACAGCATCAACCGGGATATCGACGAGATTTACCAAAATAATGACCGAGGTGTCTTAGCAGATGTACAGTTGCTGCAAGACATCACCCAAGCCACTCGCGCGGCTGTAGCGGCGTTAGTTCAAGCCCAAACCGATGCCGAGGGGCGGGTGTCCAAGGTGACGAGTCTGAACTTCTTTAATATGCGGAAGCGCACCCCTTGGATAGAAGCATTAATTGATGCGGGGTACTGTCAAGTTGACTCGGATGCAATTAAACCCCTATTTGAGTATCTGGAATTCTGTCTCCAGCAAATTGTCGCCGATAACGAACTTGGGGCGATGCTGAAAGCGTTGGAAGGGGAATATGTGCTTCCTGGACCCGGTGGTGATCCCATCCGCAACCCAGATGTATTACCCACCGGGAAAAATATCCACGCCCTGGACCCCCAATCCATCCCCACCACCGCCGCCGTAAAATCGGCAAAAATCGTCGTAGATCGCTTATTGGCGCGACATCGGGCGGAAAATGGCGGAATTTGGCCCGAAACCATTGCCTGTGTTCTCTGGGGAACCGATAATATCAAAACCTACGGGGAATCCCTGGCACAAATCATGTGGATGGTTGGGGTGAAACCCGTTCCCGATGCGTTAGGGCGAGTGAATAAGTTAGAACTGATTTCTCTAGAAGAATTAGGGCGTCCCCGGGTGGATGTGGTGATTAACTGTTCTGGGGTATTCCGGGATTTGTTTATCAACCAGATGAATCTATTGGATCAAGCTGTGAAAATGGCGGCTGAGGCGGATGAACCTGAGGAGATGAACTTTGTCCGCAAACACGCGGTAAAACAAGCAGAAGATATGGGGATTAATCTGCGTCAAGCGGCGACGCGGGTGTTCTCTAATGCATCGGGTTCCTATGCCTCGAATGTGAATCTGGCGGTGGAGAATAGCACATGGGAAAGCGAATCCGAGTTACAGGATATGTACCTAACCCGGAAATCCTTTGCCTTTAGTGCAGATAATCCGGGAACGATGGAACAGAATCGCCAGATTTTCGAGTCGTCGTTGAAAACAGCGGAGGCGACGTTCCAGAATCTGGATTCCTCAGAGATTAGTCTGACGGATGTGTCTCACTATTTTGATTCTGATCCGACGAAGGTAGTCTCAACCCTGCGTCAAGATGGTAAGACGCCTGCATCCTATATTGCTGATACGACGACAGCAAACGCCCAGGTGCGGACGTTATCGGAGACGGTGCGTTTAGATGCGCGGACGAAGTTACTCAACCCGAAATGGTATGAGGGAATGCTGAGTCACGGCTATGAGGGAGTGCGAGAACTCTCGAAGCGGTTAGTCAATACCATGGGTTGGAGTGCAACGGCTGGCGCGGTGGATAACTGGGTATATGAGGAAGCCAATGAGACGTTTATCCAGGATGAAGCGATGCGTCAGCGGTTGATGAATTTGAACCCTCATTCCTTCCGCAAGGTGGTGTCCACGTTGTTGGAAGTGAATGGACGCGGGTATTGGGAGACGAGTGAGAGTAATTTGCAGATGTTGCGGGAGTTGTATCAGGAGGTCGAGGATCGGATTGAAGGGATTGATTAAATTTTCCTGAAGATTTAGTGTCTTGTAGTCTACACGACATAAGATGCATTCCTATGTCGTGTAGTTTTTTATTGGTCTAATCGACTACTATTTGTCAAAAAAACTTAATAATTATAAAAATGGATTCATATTTCTTCGCATTTTTCTGGGGAATTTGTATTCTTTTATCTCTCATTGGTTGGGGAGCAGTAGTTAATCGTATCCTGTTCCCGAAACACCGTGCTGATTGGGGACAGCTAGCAGCATGGGGTGTCGCATTTAGTATTGTTGTTGGCGGAGTATTAAATGTTACTTGGACTATTTCAAGGACAGTTATTTTGATCTATTTAGGATTGGGATTGATCTATTGGATTTTTGATTTTTACCAAACTAGAAATTCGATAATTGATTCCATATCGAAATATAGGCAAATTTGCGATAAAGACAAAATAGTCTTTCTCTTGAGTACTATTGTTATTTTTATGATTGGAGTTCAATATGCAGGATCTATTTATGCAGATGATTTCAATAATCATGACGACTATCATGCTTATTTTGTATTTCCGAATAAAATGCTCCAAATGGGTTCTATGGGAGCAGATCCTTTCAGTGAAAGGCGATTAATGTCGTCTTTGGGAGGGCAAAGCTTTTTAGATACTTTTACAGTTAGTCTCCTTTCAGAAAGAAGTTTAAATATTATTGATCAAGGATGCGGAACTATAATAATATCATGGTTAATTATAGGATGGTTTATAGAATTAAAAACACCGATTAAAACAAGTTTAATATCTTTAATTACTTTGTTGTGTATTGTTATTGCAATTCCTGATGTCAACATAACGAGTGTTTTAATAGCATCAGCGCTTTTTCTATGTTTATTCAGAACTATTAATTGGTCAAAATTAAAATCTAACTCTTTTATTGCTAAAGGAACAATTATCGCTTTACTTGCAGCGGGTATTTGTGCAACTAAATCAACTATGATTCCTGTGTGTGTTATTCTATTAACACTAAGTTACTGTTTTTATCTGATAAAAGTTGAAAATAAAAAGATAGCTATATATGATATTTTATGGGTTATGAGTTTATCTTTCTTGTTTTTGCTACCATGGATGATATCGATGTATCAATCATCAGGAACTTTATTATATCCCATATTAGGTAAAGGTTATCATGGTTATTTTATTAGCCGATCAAGTGACCTGACACTATTAAAATCTGTTAAGTTGATCAGAGGCGCTGCAATAAGTTTTTCTTTCTTAGCCTGTTATTTGCTGAGTTTTATTATCTGGAGACAATACCGCTACAATCTAATAAATCGCGAATCTCCACTATCTCTTCTAATCAGCGTTTGGATTGGAGCAATCTTAGTAGCATTATCTACTGGATCTCATCGTTTTTCAGCTTCATTTGTTGTTTCAGCAATAATTGCATTAATGATAATAGCTTTAGATAGTCAGAGAAAAGCAACAGAATATAAAGACTATAAATTTCAAACCTCTATGATAATAAGTTTCTTGATGGGGCTTCTAATTGCGAAGTTTGGTTCTCCAGCAATGTATGTTGAATTAGAAAATATCGGAAAAATTAAATCGGGATTAAATCCTTTACCCTTAGTGACAAAAGAAGAAGTTAACTCATACCTTAATATGCAACAATCCATTCCGGAAGGTGAAACAGTTTTAACAAGACTTGAGAAGCCTTTTGTACTTGATTTCAGTCGAAATCAAGTGTTTATAGCCGATTATCCGGGTGCAGCTAGCCTTCCGCCTGGTATGCCCTTTTTTAAGGGAGGTGAAGCCTTAGCTGATTATCTCACATCAAAATCTATTAAATATGTTGCATATTCTTATGCAAACGAAGCTGGATTTCAAAAACAAATATATAAAGATAGGCTTAAACCAGAAATTAATATTTGGATGAGAACCCAAGCTCAACACACTTTTGATTTTCAAGATAATTTAAAGGAGCTTGGTGAAACTAGGACAATAATCTATGATGATGGAGAAAAATTTGTATTAAATTTGTTGCCAAATGGATAGCAAATATTGCCGAAGTGCCAGAATTATCTGGTTGTGCTGCTGATGGCGAAACTTACCAAGAAGCACTGCAAAATGTAGAATTTATTATGCTCCGAGTGGATTGAAACCGCCAACGAGTTAGGGCGTCCGATTCCTGAACCCAAAGGTTGCTTGATGTTCGCTTAATTGATAAAGACTGAAGTGCGATCGCGTTTCTGTGTCGGTGTATGCGATCGCTCAGTCTTGATCATCTTCCACAAATAGCGCCTCTAGATCGCGATAGCCGCCCACTACCCGCATCACCTCGATTCCATTTGGAACCAAACGATAAAAAATTAGATAATCCTCTAACGGTACACTCCGCAAGCCAGGATAGAGTTCATCTCGTTGACGTCCCATTTGGGGGAACTGAGATAGCATCTTGAACTTCCTGTCGATCTTCTCAAGAAAACGCTCTGCCGTTTCAATACTTCCTCTTTGGGCGAGATAGTCCATAATACTCTCTATATCTCGGCTTGCTGTCGGTGTAATTCGGCAAAAATTGCTCATCCATTAGCCTAAGCGCGACGCTTTTGCAATTTCTCTTGCAGCCCAATTATAACGGTTTCTGCATCTAACAATTCGCCTCGTTCAGCCTCTTCAACTCCAACCATAATCTCGCGGCGTAATTCCTCAAACCGTCCTTGATAAAGATTTTCTCGTTCCTGTAGCAGCTTAATACCAGCCAAGAAGACTTCATCATTAGAGGCATACTTGCCGCTAGCAACCTGATTTTTGATAAACTGTTCCAGTTCCGGTGGCAATGTAATTGGCATACTAAAATCAGCCTCAGATTAACCTGCTGCTATTGTAACGCGATCGCGCTTACTTTCAGTTGATGCGATCTTTCCCTGTTCGACGGTAGGGGCGCACCGACGTGCGCCCTTTATTATTGTTGTGCATCCTATATTTAACCAACTATAAAATAACAGCAATACTCATCCTACGAAAAACTCGCGTTGGCGAAGCCTGCTGAAGAAGGAACGTATCGCACAATACCAATCAACAGGCGGTTGCGACGCACAATGCCTTTGAGCTGTATGCTAGGTTTGCCAATTTCTTGCTAGACTCAGAGCAGCTAGGCTATACTTGTACAGTTAAGCAGACAGCTTTTAGGAATGAAAGTCGTAACGTTTACTGAAGCTAGAAATAAACTGAAAGCTATTTTAGATCGAGTGATTAATGATTCTGACTATACTATAATCACTAGACGGGATGCTGATGATGCAGTCGTTATGTCCCTGGAGTATTTCAATAGTTTGCTCGAAACTGTTCATTTGTTAAAATCTCCAGCCAATGCAGCCCACTTAGAACGCTCCATTGCCCAATACAAACGAGGACAGGTAACAGATAAAGACTTATTAGATGAGTAATCGGAAGTTAGCCTGGACTGATGAAGCGTGGGAGGACTATCTTTATTGGCAAAGTCAGGATAAGAAGACTCTTAAGAGGATTAATAAACTGATCAAGGCAACTAAAACGCTTCCCTTTGAGGGGATTGGCAAACCTGAACCTTTGAAAGAAAATTTGTCTGGATTTTGGTCACGTCGTATTGATGATACAAATCGTCTTGTCTACGCGGTCGATGATAATTATCTAACGATTATTTCTTGTCGCTATCATTATTAATACGGTAGGGGCGCAAGGCTTGCGTCCTTTCTCGTGTGTCCATGATATCAGTCGTCTATTTTCTGATCTTCGTAAGAGATATCAAAATGTTTAGATAATATTTCGTTCCACTTAATCTTATGATTAACTTGAAGCTCAGAATCTGATTCTATCAATCTAGAATATTTATTAATAAAATTATCTAGGGAAGTTATCAATCTTAAATAATACCTTAAAGTAGGTATAGTTCCGTTAATAATTACTTGACATCCATATTTTTTTGCTATTTCACTAATTTTAATATCAATTAATTCAGTATCTAAGCTAGAAATATCAGATGATGAAAAAATACAGTATCTTTGTGGGTGGTATTTCACTATTTTTTCTTTAGCTATATGAATCATTTGAATATCAATTTTTTTGCCCTGTTTAATTTCAACAGCTTCAAATAACTTATTGTTTTCATCAAATACTTCAATATCACCTGCACTTCTAGACGTTAGATCAGAAGCTGTATGACTAGCTAAATTTTTTAAGGTACATAATTTATAGCGTTCAACCTCTTCAATCAAAATTTGATAAATTGCATAGAACGCAAGAACTGGAAGTTTAGATGCTCCATGAGTTTTATAATTAAAATTAAAATGCTCTTCTAAACAATCCACTATAACTCTAATATTAAGCCTTGTATTATTTTCTATTTTAGTAATCTCAATTTTATTGAAATTTGTATTTTGGATAACTTGCCCTAAAAGTATTCTCAATACTAACTCTGCTTTTTCAGGATTTTTTTGAACCAAATCTATAAGATTCAGAAATGCTTCTTTAACTGATTTATTACCGATTTTCCCAGGGTAATCAAGAGTGTAAGGTTTAGGTTGTTCAAGGGAGCGGGTTAACCAGCCACTTTCAGCCATTGCAGGAAGCCCTAACTCTTGTAAAGTAGGAGTAATATACTGTGTATCTATATTTCTACCTGAAAAACCTCCTATTTGAGCTTGATGAAATCTAATATCTTGGTTTGGGTTAAGAGTTTTATGTACTAATAAAGTTATTAAAACTGTATAAACTCCTTTTAATCGAGTACAGTTGTTGGCAATCTTGGAAATAAAGTCTTTGTAAGTCTCTGGTATTTCACTTTGAATATCTTCAGCATTGGTGGCTTGTTTATAAACCTGTAATAACTTTTCTTTGTGATTCATAACCGTAATCCCGGTATTTGCAATTGAACAAACTTTTCTTCCTTTTTAGCTATAAAATCATTTCCATTTTCTTCTTCCTGACTCCCAAGAAATATTTGTTCTTTTAATTGATGAGCAATTTCAGCAACCATGGGAATGCAAACCGAATTTCCCACTTGCTTGTAACATTCTCCCAAATTGTTGTGGAGTTTAAAGTTTTCAGGAAAGCCCATAATTCTATAACATTCTTTAATCGTCAATTTGCGAACAGCATTTTCTTTAGGAAGATAAATAAAGAATCGCCCCGAGGTTTCTTGAGAAGGTATTGTAGGATGTATGCCTTCTACTGAATAAATTCTATTGGGTTGATGGTGAACCCTAGATAAATGATGAGTGTTGGGTCTAACTCCTTTTTTCCAAATACTCTTATTATTCCGATATCCTACAAAAATTAATCCCGATTGCTGTTGTTTGGGTTTATCTATTAAGGTATAGCTGTCCGGATCTAAATATTCAAACTTTTCAGAATCGGATAGAAAAATTTTTAATTTTGCTCTAGAATTTATTTTTTTCAATTTATTGAAATTAAATTGTTTGTTTTTGGCAGCAACAATAATGATCCTTTCCCGGTTTTGGGGGACTCCAAAATCTTTAGAATTCAGCAGACTATAATTGACTTTATATCCCAAATCTTCTAAAGAATACAAAATTACATTGAGCGTTCTACCTTTATCTTGATGCATTAAATGTTTTACATTTTCCAGGAGAATAACTGGAGGTTTTTTGGCTGCGATTATTTCACAAATGCGAAAAAATAAAGTACCTCGTGTATCCTGAAAACCTTTTCTTTTGCCACATATACTAAAAGGCTGGCAAGGAAACCCCGCCGTTAAAACATCAAAATCAGGAATACTATTAATGTCTATTTCCCTAATATCACCTGCGGGTTTATCTGAAAAATTATTAAAATATACTTCCTGACATTTGGGATCAATTTCACAAGAATATACACATTTATAGTCCGTTCTTTCAAAGGCAATTCTAAACCCACCAATTCCAGCAAATAAATCAATAAATTTAAGTTTTTCCATCCCTATTTTTCAGCAACTTTGATTCTCTCATTATAAAACATGGTTGCACGTTCTTTATCCAGGATGAAGAAGATGTAGAGACGTTGCATGCAACGTCTCTACATCATGATCGGGGAAAACCGATAACTTGATCACGTATTACATTGTGAAGTGCGGAATGTGGGTACTAGCTATTCTCCACAGCCGTTGAGGTATCCGCTTGAGGCGGCAGATAATAACTGGCAATAATCGCCACCATCAACCACCATACTGTACTCACCTGAGGACGATACCAAACCGTGTCCACTAACCCATGAGACAACATTCCCGCCATGGTTGCGATCGCACCAATTAACCAGAAGCCTTGAACATTCCACCGGGCGCGGAGTCGGTTAATTTGTTGTACACCACGATTCACCGTAACTACGAGTAGCCAGAGAAAGCAAAACAAGCCAATAAAACCCGTTTCAACCGCCACTTCCAAAAAGATAGAATAGGCACTCAATGCGGTATATTTAGGACGTTGGTACAAGGGATAAATCTGATTAAACGCATTGTTTCCCGGACCAATACCAATAATCGGGCGATCGCGAATCATATCAATCACCGCCGCCCATACATTCATTCGGAAATTATTACTACTATCTTCCCGCCCTACAAAAATACTCGCCACTCGCACTCGTACCGGTTCAACAAATAGCACCGCCAGAATAATCACCGCCGCACAACTCCCCAGCATCGCAGGCATTGCCCAAGGACGCCATTTTTCTGGTAATTGGATACTATACCAATACACGACAAGAACGGAGAAGACAAACAGACAGGCGACAAAACCAATCCAGCCGCCGCGACTAAACGTAAGAACCAGACAAGCGGAATTCACCACAAACATGGTTAAAGCTAACGCTTTGGGAAGCCATCTCGTCCAAGCAAACACCGCTGCTAAACTCAACGCCACAGCCGGAATCAAATAACCCGCTAATAGATTTGGATTCCCCAAATAGCTATAAACCCGCGTCAAATCCGCAGACGCCGAATTAGTATCAGTCCAGGTTGCCAACGCTTCTGCGCCAAAAAACCACTGTCGTATCCCGTAAACGCTAACAATTAACGAAATATGCAGGAAAACGCCGATTACCCAAGAACGCAGACGGGTTGATCGGAGTACCCGTGCCATTAACGCAAAGAGTAATAAGTATAGCGTCAGTTTCACCAATCCCTGACGGGCTGCCACTTTCACCGGGGACATGGCTGTGGCAACGGTGGCAATTGACCAATACAGTAACACCAACAGATGAATCGGTGTCACCTGGGGGCGTTCTCTCTCATCCGATACAGTCAGCAGTAGCCAAAACCCCGCACAAGCAATTAACAACACGCCGATGAGGGCAGTAGAGACAAAGGGCGCAACCGCAAACACAATCGCCACAAGCAACGCGCCCAAGGGTTCCGCCCACTGAAGCAGCCAACTCCCCCGCCGCCAAGCTTGCAGCAATCCCACGACGCGATATAAATAGCTAGCGCCGCGCCACTGATAGAAACGTAAATTGGATAGAGTAACCTGTTGCCACACTGAATTCATAGAGTCGTGATTGGTTAATTGTTTCCGATTTAGCACGCGATCGCACCAGTTTGTAGTCAGCGCTTTAGCGCTTGATCCACTAAAGTGGCTACTACGAACATTTCCCTTAACCCACTCGTTCTAACAGTAACGCCTGGGTATCTCGCAACTCAAACGATCGCAGATCACTCACCTCCAATCCTGGAGACGCGATCGCAATCTGCCATTCCTCCAAATCCAGTTGCAGCCAGTCTCCCAGCGTCACCGTAATCGGATCACCACCCATGTGAGACACCATCGCCATCTGATACGGCGTTTCATTCGCCCCCTCCTCTGTAGGTTGACTCCGCAAGCCATAGAAAAGGGTGTAGTTATCCTCACTAATTCGATTAAACCGATCCAACCCCGATAAATTATGACGCAACCAAGGATGATCATGACGGAAACGCCGCAAGGTTAAATTAAACGCCGCTAATTCTGGCACCAAATAGTCCTCATAATTCCACACATTACAAGCTTGGTGCATATCTTCCATAAACGCCCTAGCAAATACCTTCAGCTTTCCGACATCCAACTCCGTCAACACCTGGGATTTTTCCGGTACATTCAGCTTCTGTAATTGCGCCGCTGATTTCCGCTGCGTTGCTTCCTGTTTAACTTCCTCTTTTTCTGACTCCGCCCCCAGATAACGCTGACATAAACTTGCCACTTCTTCTAAATCGTAATTCGTTTCTTCAATAGCGTCATAAAGTCCGCGCATAAACTGACGTAATTCATCAATTTTGCGGAACCCCATTTGCTTTAGCCGGGGAAAAATCGTCTCTTGGTCATTATAAACATACTTTTCCACCTGCCAATCCAAAAATCCCGCTTCTTCCGATGCTACTTTTACTCCATAGCGATCATCAGTATTGCGGAAAAAGCCCCAGGCGGCTTCCATGGTGCAGTTAATAAAGTCCATCGGTAAACCCGGACTAAATCCATACACCCATAACGTCACGGCAGGATTATTATACGCCGTATTCAAAACTTCCGGTAAGGTTTTACCCAAATTCCAATTAATGGGTAATCCGGGTTCGACTTGCGTACCTCGGCGTAACGTATCATGGTTTCCACACCCAGTAATCCAGTTTTCGCCCACCTGCATCACATCACAGACGCGACGCCATTTCTTATCCCAAAACTTCTGCAAACCAGGGGTATTGTGGGCAAAAATTAATGGACTCCACTGAAACGCATCGGGCATAAATTCAACAATATCCCGATAAGTAGAAATCTCTTCCCACCCTTCAGCGGGCCACGGGCGTCCATCCTCAAAAATAGCAAAGAGTTGCCGCTTATTTGACCCAATGTCTTGCACCACTTCGCCCATATCTTTTAGGTAGGCATCGTCATATTCCACCCGCCCGGATAGGGGGTTAAAAAACTTGAAATCCTGGGCACCATCTACGCGAATCCCATCCACGCCAAAATTATTTTTCCGCCGCTGCATTTCCAACAAAATAGCCCGCACAACGGGGTTTTGATGGTTTACATCTTGACCGTACATATTTGGTCCCTTGAGGAAGCGTCCATTCAGGACATCTGATGCCTGGTTATCGGCATGACCATAAACAATATCAAAGATGACTTGAATCGGACCGCTGGGGAAGGTGTGGAGGGTACTAATAAACTCAACTAATTCATCCGGGCGCAAGGTTTCTAGAACAGAAGGATTGGTAGCTGAAGACCCAAAAATAACGATATCATAACCCCAGTTTTGGATATCCGGTTTTTTCAGCGTGATTTTAATGTCCTCAGTTTCGTAATCTACCTGTTCGGTTTCGGGGTCAATTTCATCCAAGTCATCTTCATTGAAGATAAAAAACCCTTGTCCCAAATCATGTTCGATGCGATATTCTACCGTGAGTTCAATGGGGAGAAGTTGCACCGCGTCATAGCCGATGTAGCATTGTTCGGCTGGGGTTAAAGCGTCATTGGCGTTGATTTTTTCCGCAATCCGTTGATAGATGCGGGTTAATCCTGCCAGTGTCCCTTCTTTAGCGGCGGTGGTGATATGAATTTGCAAAATATTACGGGGTGGATGAACGCGAATAATCCCGGATTCATCCTTGTCCCCTTGACCGAAATACTCCAAGTCGCTGCGTTTTTCTTGTAACTGATTCAGGTCATAGAGTTCGGCGGGGGCGTAGACACCGTAAGGTAAGGAATAGGCTAAAACATCGCCAATGGTTTGGATTTCATTCTGAAAATCTAAGTATTTTAGCCAATAGAAGGAACCTATCTGGTCTTTGGTTCCGGGACGCATTCCGGAAACGACGCCCCAGAAATATTCGCCTTGTTTTTCCAGTTGCAGGTGTTCCCGATGAACTTTTACCTTTTGGTTGGGTAAGGTGGGGTCAATTTTGTTAAGCGGGGTGAGAATTTCCAGATAAATGTTCTTGGGTTGGAACATATCTGCCCCTAATTCCGGTGCCCAGAAGCCTATTTCTGTGAGTCCATCGGCACGGTAATGGGCACCGATGCGGGTGGCTAATGTTTTGGCTTTGTGGAATATTGTTTCATCAGATTGTTGAACGCTATCTGCCCAATCTAGGAGTTTTTGGGTTTCGTCGGCGATTAAGGTGATGGGTGTTCTTTTGGTTGCAATTTTTGTCATGTTTCCCTGTTAATCAACAAAAGATTTGTTTTTGTCCCTTAAGCGGTGGCAGAATTTTTCAACGCAGAGGGACGCAGAGGTTCGCGCAGAGGGGCGCAGAGGGTTTTGGGGTAAGGATGCATGGCTGTGCGCCCACTGTCTGCTAATTATGTTCGCGAACTTTTCCTATTTTTACG
>NZ_JAVJQP010000142.1:0-36980 GCF_040218875.1 Coleofasciculus sp. D1-CHI-01 | reverse complement strand
ATTAAACCTTCTTCTGGATTGGCTAATTCTCCATAGTTATAATTATACTCCCCATGCAGGTGAAATGATGTAATATCTGCATGATTAAATTTTACTTCTATCTTAAATGTCTTCGTTAAGGCGATTGCTATTTCTAGAAAGAGTTGAGTCAATCCATATTTATAGAGTTCATCCATAGAATTGTTAGAGTCGCTGATTTTGTCGAGGTAAAATTTTTATGCCTTCCTAATGCTGTCCGTCAAGATCTGCGGAATGTAGGTTAAACCTCGCCCCATACCTGGGACACTTCGACGACAGATGTCAAACCTGCGTAGGCAGGTTTCGTTTGTGTAGTTGCGGTTTTAACCGCCAAGCTATCTTATTTTTTCTCCACCATCCGACGCACCAACGTCCCTAATTGCTCCGCACTATCTGTCACCGCTAATGATGCCGTTTTTTCTGACATTTGCTGGAGAATGTCCGGAGATTTGAGCAAATAGGATACCTTACTTTCGAGTAATTCGGGACTGAGTTCAGATTGCGGAAAAACCAGAGCAGCTCCCTTTTGGGCAAAACTAGCGGCATTAAAGCTTTGGTGATCTTCTGCGGCGTAAGGATAAGGAATTAAAATAGCTGGTGTTCCGGTTATCGCCAATTCTGTTAACGAACCCGCACCCGCCCGACTAATCGCTAAATTCGCCCGTTGCAATAGGGCAGCCATGTTGTTGTAAAATGGCAGTTCAATATAGTGAGGATGCTCTAAAGTGGAAGCGTCTGGGTCTTTTTCTCCGGTTAAATGGACTATCCAAGCACCCATTTCAAACCAAGTCTTAGCGCATTGACGCACGAGTTGATTCACACTCACCGCCCCTTGGGAACCGCCAACCACGACAATTAAGGGTACATCGTCAGGAATCGGTAAGTCTAACGGCTGAGGCTTATAGAAATCACCTCGAACCGGTGTCCCCACGGTGACGGTGTGGGCTTTGGGTAAATACTTAGAGGCGGCGTCAAATCCTAGCGCCACCTGATCGCAGAAAGGACTCAGCCAGCGGGTGACTTTTCCGGGAATGGCGTTGGATTCATGTAGAATAACAGGCAATCCCTGTAACCGCGCGGCGACGATCGCAGGTCCAGCAATATAACCGCCTGTGGTAAACAGAGCATCGAATTTCCGAGTTTGGATCAGTCGTCGCACCTGCCGGATGGAACCCACAAGACGTCCAAAAACGCGAACCGTATTTAGTCCCAAGGGTTTCTGAAAGCCTTCAACCGAAATCGTGTGCAGGGGGTAGTGTTGGGGAATCACCGATTGTTCAACACGGTTCGGTACGCCCAGCCACTCAATTTGATACTCTGGTAACTGTTGAGCTAACGCCAGCGCCGGAAATAAGTGTCCTCCTGTGCCACTGGCAGCAATCAATAAGCGAATTGGAGTGTCAGCCAAGGTCGTTGTTCCTCCTAAAGGCGACTCTTATGTCGAGTTAAAATCGAAAATTGGCAGTAAATTGGCGAATATACCATCTTATCTGTCCAATTGGAAGCCAATTTCTTTATATAAACTATTTCCTACGATGCCCCTAATGCACAATCCGGTCAATATGTTTCGTCGCGTTTCCCGTTCCTTGAGCGTACTTTTCACGGGATATAGAAAACCTCTCTCCAAACCTCTCTCCTGCAAGGAGAGAGGCTTTGAATTATCCCCAGGGTGTGAAAAGTCAGGTTCCTTGAGCGCGAAAACCAAGGCGTATTCCCTGAATGGGTCAATGATTTTGTTCTTCGCCCTGGGTTTAACCCTGGGATGGGCAACGGCGGCAAAAGCCGAAGATCCCGCAACCGCTCCACCTCAGCTCAAAGAACTCCTGGCGCAAATCGATGCAGCAGCAAATCGCCGGGATGTGCAGGGTGTGATGCAGTTCTATAGCCAGGATTTTAAACATTCTGACGGTTTGACTCACGCCCAGATGGAGGAAGCCCTGAAGCAACTGTGGGAACGCTATCCTCAATTGACGTATCGCACCGAGTTACAGTCTTGGGAAAATCAAGGGGATGGGATTGTGGCACAAACAGTCACCACGGTAACTGGAACTCAGCCCAACGACGGTACAATGGTGAAACTCGAATCCATGTTGCGATCGCGCCAACGTTACGAAAATCAAAAAATCGTCTCCTCGGAAATTTTGGCAGAACGTTCCCAACTGACGTCTGGCGTCAATCCCCCCAACCTACAAGTGATTTTACCCGAACAGGTGCGTATTGGTCAGTCGTTTAATTTTGATGCGATTGTCCAAGAACCCCTAGGGGATAATCTACTATTGGGAACAGCCTTAGAAGAACCGATCAATGGCGATCGCTACAGCCAACCTAGTGACTTTGAATTGGATTTACTATCCGCAGGTGGAATTTTTAAAGTGGGACGAGCGCCCTTAACTCCCCAGGATCGCTGGATTTCAGCCGTTTTGATTCGCGGTGATGGGATGACGATGATTACTCGACGCTTAAATGTGGTTGATCGGTAATTTGTCATTCGTCATTTGTCATTGGTCATTTGTACAGTCGGGGCGGGTTTAGTTACATCTGGGTGTAACCGAAAAGATAGTAGTGAAACCCGCCCCTACATAATCTCCCTTATCTCCCTCATCTTCCCCATCTCCCAGACGTGCCATGGCACGTCTCTACAACCCTAACTCGCCCATTTTGGAGAACCAACGGTGCATCTAAAAAATCTGTTACCGAACTATATCAATGGCAAATGGTGTCCCTCCAGCGCCACGGAATCGCTTCAGGTGGTTAATCCGGCTACGGTTGATATTTTAGCCCAAGTCCCGTTATCGCCTCAAGATGATGTAGACGCAGCGGTGGAGGCGGCGGCGGTTGCGTTCTCCGATTGGCGGCGGATTCCCCCACCAACCCGAGTCCAATATCTGTTTAAACTTAAGGTTTTATTAGACGAGAATTTGGACGAATTAGCCCGCACAATTACCTTGGAATGCGGTAAAACCTTAAAGGAATCAAAAGCTGAATTACGACGGGCAATTGAAAATGTGGAAGTCGCCTGTGGAATTCCGATGCTAATGCAGGGATATAACCTGGAAGATGTTGCCCGAGGGATTGATGAAATGATGATTCGTCAACCTGTGGGAGTGACAGCGATTATTTCGCCGTTCAATTTTCCGGGTATGATTCCCTTCTGGTTTCTACCTTATGCGATCGCCTGTGGGAATACCTGTATCGTTAAACCTTCGGAAAAAGTCCCGTTGACGATGCAAAAGGTGTTTGAGTTATTAGAAGCGACGGGATTACCTAAAGGGGTAGTCAATCTGGTGAATGGGGCAAAAACCGTGGTGGATGCGATTTTAGAACACCCCACAATTCGCGCCATTAGTTTTGTCGGATCATCTCCTGTGGCACAGTATGTATACAGCAAAGGAGCCGCCCACGGCAAGCGGGTGCAATGTCAAGGAGGGGCGAAAAATCCCCTGATTGTCCTCCCGGATGCAGATATGGAAATGACCACCCGAATTGCTGCCGATAGTGCCTTTGGCTGTGCCGGACAACGGTGTCTGGCGGCGTCTGTGGCGGTTACGGTGGGGGAAGCACGGCATAGTTTTACTGATGCGATCGCGTCGGCGGCTCAAACTCGTGTCGTTGGCTATGGCTTGGATGAAGGGGTGGAAATGGGACCGGTGATTAGCCGTGATAGTCAAACCCGGATTGAAGGATTGATTCAACAGGGTGCTGATGAAGGCGCAAAGGTATTAGTAGACGGGCGCAAGGTCAAGATTTCCGGCTATGAGCAAGGGAATTTCATTCGACCCACAATTTTGCAAAATGTCAACCCTGACAGTTCTCTATCTCAAACTGAAATATTTGGTCCCGTGTTGAGTTTAATGCATTTGGACACCATTGAAGACGCGATCGCATTAGTGAACGGGGGTCAATGGGGGAATATGGCATGTTTATTTACCACCAGTGGTGCCGCCGCACGACAGTTTCGTTATGAAGCCGAAGCGGGGAATATTGGGATTAATATTGGCGTAGCTGCACCGATGGCATTCTTTCCTTTTAGTGGTTGGAAAAATAGTTTTTATGGGGATTTACATGGACAGGGGCGACAGGCTGTGGAGTTTTTTACTCAAACAAAAGTGGTGGTAGAACGCTGGTTTAAAGATTGGTCACGTCAGTTCTAAATGAACCTCCAATGAATGATGATCAAGTAATCCTGGCGACTGGAAATCAGAGCAAAATTGTCAAAATTGTAGGGTGTGTTAGCGTTCGCGCAACGTTCCCGTTCGCGCAGCGTTCCCGAAGGGTAGGGTAGCGTAACGCACCAGATTTAGGTTGTAGAGGCGTGGTCATGGAATAAAGATGCGACCTACTCCCATCCAGTTTTCGATATCAAGCACAATCTCCAGAATACGGTCAACACAACGATTTCGATAGGCTCGATCTGCTAAAAATCGATCAGTGTCTCCAATCGTCATCACAGGGAGTGAATTTACTGTGTTTTCCTCCCGCAGAACTTGCTCGAGTGAATTTTCACCCTTCATGCTCCGATTGGCTGTCAGCAGAATCATTTGATTTGCCTGAGCTGTTCTCCAAACAATTCGATCATTGCTGTCAATCGATAGATTGATCTCCTTGAAGGTAACAAAACGAATTGGAAGTAACTCCAACCAGCCTTGACTGGCAAGATTTCCCAATAGAATCTCTGCATGTCCTCCTAGATTGTGATCAATGAGGAAAATCATACTTCTAGTTGATGTCTAGTTTTCTGTTGTTGGAGTTTTGCCCAAAGAATTTCGCGACCTGCTTTTGGCGGCATTGTGGCAACACGAGCCGCATGTTCACGATTACGCTCCTGCCAATACCGCCGATTTTCTTCAGCCTGTTTCAGGACAATTTGATACTCGGTTTCAACTTCAAGGCGATTTGCTTCAATATAGGATAAGGCAGCGTTAATTTGCTCATCTGTCAGATAAAGTAGAGAGCAGATAAACTTTGGTGGATATTGAGCCGTGAGGTAGTCCATCACGTCGTAGAGTGTAATGCGTGTGCCTGAAATGGTCAATCCACGTTCTGTGCGGATGATTTTTGGTTGCGGATTCTTCGCTAAAGTCATATCGTCACCTCACGAAAACTGCCTCTATTTTAGAGTAGCCAATAGTAGTTATTGTACCAAGATAAGATCCAACAGTATCAACGCCGCCAGTTCTTGAATGTTGGGGCATTTTACCAACAGTGAGTTCTCGATAATCTGGGGCGAAGTCTATATCTCTTTCACATAGGCTTTAACTAAAGCTTTAACGGCGAACAGCGATGATCCGTTATCGGTTGGATATAATCGAAATTATCTTTAATTTGTTCGACGAGTTTTCTAGCGATGGTGGTTTTGCCGATACCCGGTAATCCAAAGATAGTGACAATGCGGATTTTTTCTTGGAGTATCCACTGTTTCAGGGTGGTTAGTTCTGTGGTGCGGTTGTAGACGCGATCGCACTCCGGTGCTTCGGTTAAATCGTGGCGTTTTTTACGCTGATACCCATATTAATTGGTGTTGCTGAACAAAGCGCAGACGCACTTCCTCGCGTGATTCAAGGCATTGTAGGTGGCGTAGGATTTTTAGGTGCAGGAGTGATCGTACAAGAATCTCAGCCGCAGCGACAAGGATATAGAATTCGGGGACTGACTACGGCGGCGGTTTGGGTGTCATCAGGGTTGGGAGTTGCGGCAGGGTGTGGGTTATGGGGTTTGAGTTTAATTTCTGCTCTATTTATTTTACTGATTTTGAGACTGTTTAAAAAAATTGAGCCGAGTAGATAAAGTGTTGATTGAGTCAGAGCAGTTGGTGAATTGTAGGGGCGGGTTTAGGGACTCAATTCAGATATCTACCAATAAATGTTAAACAAAACCCGCCCTCTCCACGGGTTAAGCTGTCATGCATTTAAATTGGGTATTAGTAGCGAGCAAGATGCAAAGCCTGCGGCATGGCTTCGCTAAACGCACACCAACGATTTCGCAATTCTTGACATTAAGTTTAAATGCCGAACAGCTTATCAATGCCTTCAAACGTAAGGGATTAAAACATTCCGTCAAAACCCCAAACCGATGAACCCATATTTTCATCATCTGTCCCTAAAATTATTCCTCCGGCTGTACCCGGTACGAGTTCAATCGCTTCTACTTTATGATAATTCAAGCGATAAATAGGAACCAATGCCTGATTTTGACGAAATACGATAAGATTATCCTGTAAACTCAAACCACCCGCCACGTAAACGGCAGATTGGAAGGGTCCATCGTTACCGTTATCTGAAGCCGAGGTAATGTAAACAATACCAGCCGAATCAACCTTGAGATCCGAAATATGGCGAACATTACTCCCTGGAAACGGGACGGTTAAACCGGCTGAACCTTGAGGCGTAATCTCATTAGTTTCCAAGTCCAAAACTCCCCAGTACAGGACTCCGGGTTCTTCATTGTTACCTCGATGCGCCCAAACCGCGAACAGCTTGTCCTCAATTTGTTGTAAGGCAAATCCTTCTAGGTTCGTTCCTTCAGGCAGATTTGGCAAATTAAATACGTTTAAAATAGATACATCCTGATGATTGCCACTGAGCCGGAAATGATAGACTGTTCCCGAACTGGTTAACGCCATAAATGTGGGTTCTGATTGTCCTGGAACAGCCGTGAGTGCTTCTAAATCTATAGGTAAGGGTTGATTTGACCAGTTGATCGGCAAATATTCAGGGGCTTGTTTGTCGGTAACCTTGATCATCGCCAAACGCCCTTCCCCTACCCGTTTATTATCATGAACGATTAGAAACGAAGTGGAATCCTTTTGTTGTTCGAGGAGTACCATGCCACTAATCCCAAACAGGATACTACCACGCACCGGACGCCAGGGTTGTGCCTGAACGGGTTTGGTAAATGGCGCAACCGCTAGGGTAACGCCTAAAATGACAGTTAGAGCTAGGGTGTTGAGTGTTTGCATTCCGATCATTATGGCAGAAATCAATGACACCCTCAATTTACCCCTGTGCCTATCCTGAAAAGGAATAACTGCTCAAGCTTCCGGAATACTCTGCAATTAGTCAGAGGGAAAAAGTCACTCTCTTGATAGATTCGCAAAGGACTGTTTAGAGCGAATGTAGGTTAGTGCAATAAGTAAAACGCTAAAAATAACGTTTTACAACGCCTCCATCTAACCGTCAACGAGTTAGAGGGTTGAGTTGGCTGCGATAATCAGCAGCAACTTTCGTTCTAGAAATAGGAATAATACATGTTGAATCAAGGAGACTCCGTCCCCTTATGGACTAAACGAACAGGGACTTACTTAGGCGCGATCGCATTCGCTCTAGCTGCTTTGCTGCTTCCTGGCTGCACTACTGATAATGAGGAAATTCAGGAGGGAAAAACTAACGTTACCACCGAGGAGGTTGCTGAAAATACTGAAGACATTATCGGAAAAGAGGTCACGATTAGAAACAAAATTGAACAAGAAGTCGGAGATCTTGGCTATGTCGTACAGGCGAACGAGTTGGGCGGCGAATCGATCCTGATCCTGAACGCGACTCAAGCCCCCTTCCTTCCTCCAGAAGGTCTAGAGATGCCGATTCAAGTAACGGGTGAAGTCGTGCAATTGGTGATTGCCGATATCGAAACCGAATACGGTGTAGAGTTAGGTGACGAATATATCGAGTATGAAGACAAACCCGCTATTATCGCTGAATCCCTCGCCCTTGCACCGACTCCTCAAGACTTAGCGGAAGCACCCGCCGGTTATTTCGACAAAGTTATTGCTGTCGAAGGTGATGTTAGAGAGGTTTACTCTCCCAGTTCCCTCTCTCTATTTGAAGATGGTTGGATAGATGATATCGGCGTTCTAGTAATTGGTGTCAATCGCAATCTTAAAGCTGAGGATAGCGTTGTTCAAGACGGTGAAAGAGTCACCGTGACGGGTGTAGCGCGTCAGTTTGATCCGAAGCTGTTGCAGGATTCTGACCTCGGTTGGGACGCAGAAAAGATTAAGGAGTTTGGGTCTAGATATACAGACCGACCCGTTATCGTAGCCGAAGATATTTTTCCTTCTGCTGTGGATAACAAATAAGACTTTCGTCTGGAAAGATGAATGGTGACATGAGTTGTTTGGCTTCTGTCTTTCATTCAGAAAGCTTTAGTCAAAACAAAAAAAAGGGCTAACTCAAGCCTAACGTTGTTTAATTTATTCAAAGGAAACAGTAATGTTAGAAAAAGAAAAATTTGTACCCGAAACCCGTGACTACAAACGTGTTGTTGGTATTTTCCCCAAGCGTGAAGATCTGCAAGATACGATCCAAGCGCTCAAAGATGCGAATTTTGATATGGAGAGAGTCTCTCTCCTAGCACGGAATATCGAAGATGTGGAAGGTGCCAAGGAAATTACCGAAAGACAAGGAAATGAAGCCAAAGAAGGAGCCGGTATAGGTGCGACTACGGGTACTCTTCTTGGTGGTGTCGGTGGCTTCTTGATTGGTGTCGGTGTACTGGCGATTCCAGGTGTCGGTCCAATCCTCGCCGCTGGAGCAGAGATAGGGGCGTTAGGATCAACCTTAGCCGGAGCCGGAGTTGGTGCAGCAACAGGCGGTATTGTTGGCGCTTTGATTGGTCTGGGTATTCCGGAAGAAAAAGCCAAGGTGTACAATGAGCGCGTCAAAGCTGGCGACTATTTGTTGATGGTTAGCGGCAGTGAAGAGAAAGTAGAACATGCTGCCTCAATTATGCGCGATCGCCATGCAGAAGAATTAGAAATCTTTGAGGCACCTGAACAGGTTGAACATGAGCATGAAGAAAACGTTCACCTGAAAGAAGAACATGTAGAAACACATGTAGAACAAAAGCCTGTGTCAACGGTTAAGCAGCCAAGGACAAATGATCGAGAAGTTGTTGAAGCTCATGATCTAGAAGGCGATAATGACCCGGACGTTGTTATTGTTGATAAGCGTAACACAGTTCGATAAGTCGGCTCAATAGTCTTACCAACCTAACCTTCAACCCCTTCCCTCTCGTAGGGAAGGAGAATAAGTTTGTCTATTGATGATTTAACCTACTTTTGATTCTTCCGTTTTGAGTAAGCTGTCACGCATTTAAATTGGGTATAGGTAGTGAGCAAGATGCTCACACTACAAGGATTGTGTGAGTAAACTCTGATCAATATCCTCGACTTTGGCACAACCACTCAACGCCATTGCTACATCCAACTCATCGCGCAACAACTCTAAGACATGCTGCACGCCAGCTTCTCCCGCCACCGCTAATCCCCACAACACCGGACGCCCCACCAGTACCGCTTTCGCCCCTAATGCTAAGGCTTTGAGGACATCTGTGCCACGGCGAATCCCTCCATCCATGAGGATATCAACCTTATCGCCGACAGCCGCGACAACATCAGGAAGCGCATCAATTGACGCGATCGCACTATCTAATTGTCTACCGCCATGATTGGAGACAATCACCGCCTTTGCCCCATGTTCTACTGCCCGCAGTGCATCATCCCCCCGTAAAATTCCTTTAACAATAATTGGTAATTTTGTCAAGGACTGCAACCATTCCAAATCCTGCCATGTCAAGCTGGGGTCAAGCTGTTGGACAAAATAGGCAAATAACCCGGATTCGCCGACTGTTTCCGGAATATCGCGATGGACTAAATTTGCCAACTGCATACCCATGGGTAAGGTAAACTGATTGCGTTTATCCTTTTCTCGACACCCTAAAACAGGCGCATCTACAGTGAAACAAAGGGCGCTATACCCTGCGGCTTCCGCCCGTTCAACTAAGTCTTGAGTCAAAGCGCGATCGCGATGCATATAGAGTTGAAACCATAATGGAGAATGACTATCTGTCTGAGAGTCTGACTGCACCTGTTTGGATGTCAATGCTACCTCTTCTAACGGTTGAGTGGATAGGGTACTCAACACCATCGCTGAACCCACTTTAGCCGCTGCCTTTGCTGTCACGATTTCCCCTTCTGGATGTGCCAGACATTGAAATGCCATCGGCGCAATTAGAATCGGTAGGGAGAGAGATTGCCCTAAAACTGTTGTACTTAAATCACGCTGACTGACATCAACTAACATTCGGGGACGAAGTTTGATTTTCTCAAACGCAGTCCGATTATCGCGCAACGTTACTTCATCCCAAGCGCCACTGGCGTAATAATCTAGCGCCATGCGAGATAACTGCTGATGCGCTAATGATTCGTACTCGAAAAGATTGATGGGTTGAGTCATATTATAAGGGAACAGGTAGATGAGGAAGATGGGAGTTGTAGGGGTTTGGTCTCCAAACCCCATTTCTTATGTAGGGGCGGGTTTCACGACTATCGTTTGAAATGGTGCGTTACGCTTTGCTAACGCACCCTACACCCGCCCCGACTAAATGACAAATGACAAATGACAAATGACAAATGACGTAGCTTGCTTCTCGCGAAAGCGAGTATGACAAATGACCTTACTTACCAAACACGCCAAATTTTAATCGTTTTATCACAACTCCCACTCGCCAAAGTTTGTCCATCGGGGCTAAATGCCACAACTTGAACGATGTCCGTATGTCCTTCGAGAGTACAACATTCTTGTGCAGTTGCAACATCCCAAATTCTAATGGTGTTATCACCACCGCAACTGGCGAGGAGACGCCCATCGGGACTAAAGGCGAGGGAACGCACTTGGGGAAAATTTCCCTGAATCAGGGACATTTGAGTCAGAGTGCGAATATCCCATAACCGAATCGTCGCGTCTGAACTGCCACTGGCTAGAATCATACTATCAGGACTAAACGCGATCGCATCAACGGAATTGATATGTCCGGCTAGAGTTCCCAGCTTTTGCCAGTGGGGAACGTACCACAGTTTAATGGTTCGATAGCCACTTCCACTCGCCAAGATTTGTCCATCGGGACTAAAGGCGACACAATTAAATCCACTGGAACGACTCGATAAAACCTGTATCGTTTTCAACGTGTGACTCTGGCAAATCCGAATGTTGTTATCTCTACCGCAACTCGCCAACAGACGTTTCTTGGGGTTAAATGCGACTGAATCAACGCCACCATTATGACTTTTTACACTAACCCGTTGTTTCCCAGTTTTTACCTGCCATAATCTTAGAGTTTCATCCCGACTTCCACTGACTAGATATTTTCCATCCTGGCTAAATGCCAGACAAGTTATCTCCTTACTATGGTTCCCAGAAAACCATCCCCCAAATGTACGAATTTCCCATGCCATACTCACTTGCCACAGTTTAATGGTTTTATCAACACTACCACTAGCCAGACTTTTTTTATCGGGGCTGAAGGCTATTGTCGAGATTTCCCCCGAATGACCGCGAATTGTATTGACCAGCGAAGCATTAACCTTTACGAGTTGAGATAGGTTTGTTGGTTGAATCGTTACCTGATTGGTTCCCAAGTGATGGAAATCTTGGAGAACTTGCTCAACCGATTGATATCGCTGTTTCATCAACGGATCAATCATTTTGTCCAGAAGTTCAGCCAAGTCTTGACTGACGGGGTTATTGACTAAATACTGTCGCCAGATAAACCCACTTTCTAGCGGTTCATATAAATCAAAGGGCTGCATCTGGGTTAACAAGTGAATGCAGGTAACGCCCAAACTATAGATATCGCTAGCGAAGACGGCTTTACCAAAGGTTTGTTCTGGTGCAGCATATCCAGCAGAACCAATGGTTGTCCCAGTTTTGGCTAACATTGTCCAAGTCGCATATTTTGCCGCCCCGAAATCGACGATAACTAATTTATTATCGCGACGCCGCCGGATAATATTTTCTGGTTTAATATCTCGATGAATGACGTTTCCTTGATGAATAAATTTTAGTACGGGGAGTAAGTCACTCAGCAGAGAGCGAAGCTGTTTTTCGGAAAATGCACCGAGTTGGGCTAACTCTTGATTCAGATTCTCTCCATCAATAAATTCTTGGACAATGTACTGACAATTATTTTGCTCAAAATAGGCTAAGAATGCAGGGATTTGGGGATGGTTGCCTAATTCTTGCAAGCGTTCCGCTTCTTGATGAAATAATTGGGCAGCTTTGGGGGAATTGTTTTGTCTTTGGGGATAAAATTGTTTGATGGCACAGTAAGGGTTTGAAGGGTGAGATTCATCCTCAGCTAACAGGGTTCTACCTAATCCCCCAGCACCTAGAAGCCGAAGCGGACGATATCGTTCTGCTACTATAAGTTTTGTGCCACACGTTGGGCAGAAGTTTTGAGTGGTTGAGTTTTCAGGGTTTGGGCAGTTTGGGTTAATACAGTAACTCAAGGGTATAAAGGGTGGGGTAAATTAACTTTCATTGGTCATTGGTCATTGGTCATTGGTCATTTGTCATTGGTCATTCGTCATGTGGAAAAATCAACATCAAACCTAACCCCCCAGCCCCCTTCCCACCCCCCTCGTTCCCCCCTGGGAGGAGGGAAGACAAAGGATGCTTCGCTTTTTTTTGCACGGAAGGGGGAGAATTCAAAGCCTCTCCAAATAAAAAAATATATTCCGCTTCCCTCTCCTTGTAGGAGAGGGCTAGGGAGAGGTTCGGAAAGAGGTTTGGAGAGAGGTTTTCCAGATCCCGTGAAAAGTAAGGAAACCCAACTGATGTTTTCAAGCTTTTCAATTAATTATAGATTCTTACAAAATTGTCAAATAGGTATCGGTTGGACTGATGGGTAACGGCTTTAAAGTTTGATTTTGTACATCGATGTCTAAACCCAATGCTTCTAACGGTATCACGCCCAAAAGCCCATCTGCACCACCAGGTGATTCCAAACACTCGAAGGTTCCTTCCCGCCCAAATATAGAAAGAGTGGCATCTCGGAAAATTCGGGCTTTGCCAATACCCATGGCTGTCGCAACATCGACTTCTTTGAGAAGTTTTAGTCCCAGTGAAGCAATTGCATCTGATGGCAAACACAAAGTCGTGGCTCCTGTGTCTACCAATACATTTTCCAGCGTGAGTGACCGAATTTGTTCAGGTAAAATTGTTCCATCTTCTGCCCGAATTTGGTCAGCTCGGTTAATAATTGTCAATTGGGTGAAAACTTTTCCCATTGTGTTTTGGCTTTGAATTGGCATAGTCACCTCCTCAGCGGAGTTATTTTGCCCTTAATTTTAACAGATATTGAAGTGCGATCGTGTTTTTTTCGCATCAATTAATATCCGATAATTTGTCATACATTTAAATTCGGTATGAGTAGCGATGAATTTGGTATGGGTAGCGATAAATTCAGTATGAGTAGCGATAAATTCGGTATGAGTAGCGAGCAAGATGCTCGCACTACAAAAAAAATGCCCTTATTTTATTAAGGTTAAAATGCCGAACAGCTTGCACCTCCTTTCTCTTCCCCAGTTTATGCGAATCAAGTGACCAAGCTATTTTGCCGACTGCATAGAAGAGGATTCGCTGCGCTGATCCAAACTAATCTCACCTGCACCAAATGCAACAACCATTAATAATCCGCCCATTAAGCCTAAATTCTTGAAAAAGGCATTTTCTTCTTCAGGAAACTGGGTGTGAAAAATTAAGGTAGCGGGAATTAAAAAGCCAATCAATAATAAAGCTCCCCAACGGGCTTTGTAGCCCAATAAAACCGAGAGTCCGCCACCAACTAATACAATAATAGTAGGAACGAGAACGATACCCGCAAAAGGAATTCCGCTAGCAGCCATATACTCTTGAGTGCCAGCGAAACCGAAAATTTTACTAATCCCCGACTTGATAAAAATAGCGGAGAGGAAAATCCGAGCGACTAAAGGGAGGTACTTTTGCATAGCGGTTCCTGTGTTGATGGATAACTGTTCTACCCTTCAGGGTACAAGGTTCTGGAAGTCTAGAGACGCCTAGCCTAAGGGTAGCAATTACGGGAGTGCGATCGCGCTTTAGCTTCCAGGGTAAGCTAAGATGCATTGCAATGCCTGATTTCCCCTTAGACACCCAAACCCTCGACATACCGTAGGGTGGGTTTCGACTTCGCTCAACCCACCAGCCCTCAGTCAGTGCCATTCATCCTCAGATAAGTACCTGGACATAAATTATGATTGATAATGAGTAAAATTAGAGTCGTTTTAATTGAAGACCATGAACTCACTCGCATAGGCTTCCGAACCGCTTTACAAGAGAGTCATGAGATTGAATGGGTAGGTGAAGCCGCCAATGGTGCTGATGGGTTAAGCTTACTTGAAACAGTTAAACCAGATATTGGCATTGTTGACATTGGACTTCCTGACACGGATGGTATCGAGTTAACTCGACGCTTTCAAAAGATTAACGAAAATCAGCCCGGTTGTTCGACAAAAATTTTAATTTTAACTTTAGAGGAAAATGAAGAAGCGGTCATGGCGGCATTGGCAGCCGGGGCGAGTTCCTATTGCATGAAAACGATTAATTTTGAGCAGCTATTAAATGCGATTAAACGGACTCATAGAGGCGATGTTTGGCTTGATCCCGGAATTGCTAAAATTGTTCTAAAACATAGTAGTTTAACTCAGGCTCAACCTGAGATAGCACCCACCCAAGAAACAGTACCGATTCAGGATTATATTAGCAAACCCAGTCAACTGATAGCGGCTTGTCCTTTAACTGAACAGGAGTTAGCGGTTTTGCAGTTCATTATTGAAGGGTATGATAATAACGTGATTGCTAAACAGTTAGATATGTCAACGGAAAAAGTGCAACACTATGTTCAAAATGTTTTGGATAAACTGCGAGGTGATGATCGCACGCAATCAGCAGTGCAGGCGTTTCGGTCTGGGTTGATGTAGTGTCAGAATCTGGACAGATGCTTCACTGCGTCGATAAAAGGAACATTGAAATGCAAAGGTTTAAGCCTTTATCGGTTCAAAACCAGCAAAATAGCGAGCGAGACAGGCAAAATAGCGAGCGAGACAGGCAAAATAGCGAGCGAGACAGGCAAAATAGCGAGCGAGACGCTCGCACTACGGCGATTCTATGAAAGCCTTTTGCCTTTTGTCTTCCCCACCACAACACTTACAGCAGTTTGCTCTGCTATGCGGTACATTGTCAATCCCCCTAAATCCCCGTGCAATAAAAGCGAAGCATCCTTTGGTTTCCCCCTTTTGAAGGGGGACGGAAGGGGGATCTGAAGGGGGACTTTGATCTACTGTACTTTATTACAGCGCAAAGCGCTTTATACCAAGTTGCAGTCTAAGGTAAAATCTGTCATGCTGAGCAGAATGCAGTGAAACGGAATGACGCGAAGCATCTGTCCAGATTCTTCGCTTCGCTCAGAATGACATGATAGAACGCAACTCGGTATTATTCAACAATCCTGACTTAAGGTGCAGAAGGAAGCTGGAGTTCAATGCCTAATTTATCCCCTAAATCTATGGCGTTATTGGCAAAGTCGGTTATTCCGGCAACTGGAGTGGCAATGGTTGCACCAATTGTTGCTAAGGCAATCAAACGCTTTCTCAAACGGGTTAAATTACGTTGATTTTCAGGTTTATTAATTTCTTCTTCTACATCATCAATGTCAACAATGATGTCATCTTGGATTTCCTGGGGAAATTGCGCGGCTGTTTGGCGCATAGGACCGACTTCGCGGGTAATAGCTTGACGAAGTTCATCAATGCCGTCGTCTTCACTGATTGGGCAGGAGGTCTCGATAATCGCTTTGATGTTGGGATATTTTTCGCGTAATGCTCTACGGTTGATGTCGAGGGGTTGTTCGTCTTTTTTGTTGCCGACAATGATCACAGGTGATTGACCGCCAAAGCTATCGATCAGTTTGAGCCAATATTCGATGCGATTCTCCTCTTCACTGGTGCGGCAGTTACACACCAAAAGATAGAGACTACGTTTAGTCAGAAAGAATTGGTGGGTAGCGTGGTAAATCTCTTGCCCGCCAAAGTCCCAAACATTGAGGCGCACATCTTTGCTGTTGACATGAATAGTCCAGGTTGTGACGTTAAGCCCATCGGTTTGAGATTGATTGGGGTCGAAGGTGTTGTCAATCAGACGCTTAATTAGAGAGGTTTTGCCAACGCTGCCCTGACCAATCAAAAGTAACTTGGCTTCATTCAGGGGAAGCACATTTCCACTACGGAGCTGGCGACAGTAGTTGAATATTTTTTCAATAGATCCCGGTTCTGGATAAGGCTTGGGTAAACCCAAAATTTCTGGTGAAATAGGCAATGGATTTTGCCGCAGATCTAATTTATTGAGATTGGGCAATTCTTCTAGCCAATTAGGAATTTCCGTGATTTGATTGGCAGACAGGTTAAGCTGTGTCAGATTGACTAATTGAGTAATCGATTCAGGAACCTGGGTGAGTTGATTGAATGAAAGGTAAAGCTGTGTCAGATTGACTAATTGAGTAATCGATTCAGGAACCTGGGTTAGTTGATTTCTAGACAGGTCAAGCTGTGTCAGATTGACTAATTGAGTAATCAACTCTGGAAACTCATTCAGGTCTAAGCGAATTAGAGTTAATTGCTCCAGATGACGTAGTTGAGTGATCACATCTGGAATTTTTTCCCAAGGATTTCCACTTATATCCAGCTTCCGCAGATTGCCCAAATTTGCCAGTTCAGGCGGCAGAGACTGCAAACGATTACCCACAATCAACGGAACGAGCCGATGCCCTATAAACTCGTAGCCTTTAATCCCTTGAGAACCCTTTTTCTCTTTTGCCCACGTTCCCAAAATCAATGTTTCGAGTTGCGTTAGCTTGCCAATCTCTGGAGGCAGTTCCGTTAGCCCTTTTCCTGATAGGTCTAACTCTTTCCATCCCTCATTCGATGCCTGGTTAATTAGCGACAGCAACTCTTCCCGCGTCATACCATCCCCTATGCTGAATAGCTCTATTTTGACAGAGCTTGTCGGGGATGTCATGGTATTCAGCCCCCCAAGTAAGGGCAAATGCTTTCATGCTAAAGGTTAGGATTGAGAGTAGTGCATTCTGATTCAAGTATGGCAAAGCAGAAACAACCCCTCACCGGAAAAGCACTGATCAAGGAAGTCTGTCGGCGGATTCGGGTTGCCCGTAGCTACTGGGATGCTCACAATAATCCTGCCTGTCGCCGAGAACGCGATCGCGCTTTAGCTCTTTATAATACCCTGACCAAAGCACAAAAAGAACAGATCCCCCAAGTATTGCGAGTGTGGCTTCGCTACCGCAGTGAAAAATACTTCGGCGCACACCGAACACCGCCCAAGTCGAAACGAAAGTCAAAATAATACCCTTGATCCAGATTTCTCACAAAAGAGAGAAAACAACCCGTAGTCTTGGAGGGAAAAATTACACTTAATCGTCTGGAACATTGTCCAGAAACATTAACCAATCGAGTAGAGAGCAGATATCATCGAATTGGACACGAGGCAGAATAGCCGACTTATACAAATGACCATGGAAACCCAGAAGAAAGCCCGTGCCAGTTCAGCTATAACTTTGCCATGCCTGCCAGAAAAAGTAAACTGATAAGATAGCCAATAATGCACTAAATGCTAAACTAACCACTTGATCTGGTAATTTAGGCAAAAAACGGGTACTTAGTTGCGCTCCCAATAAACCCCCTGTACCCAGAATTAATCCCTCAATCAATAACACATTCCCTTGTACAGCATGACCGACACAAGCCGAAATTGCAGTAATCACAATCACGCCTAAACTGGTCTGAATTGCCGTTTTAATGCTCTGTCCCAAGAGTAAAATTTGCAAGGGAACCAGAATCACACCTCCACCCACACCAAATACACCAGCGAGTAAGCCTGCGGTACTTCCTGTGCCAATTCTGGCTAATGCTGCTTTGCTTTTCGACTGTGGAGTTTGTCGTTGATGCTCCGTTTCGGGAGAGTCTTGCTTTTCTCTGGCTTTCAAACGTTTGCGGAGTCGCACTAAGTAAATATTAAGTAGGAGTAATAGTCCAAATGCTGCTTTTAACCAGTAGTCGGCAAATAATTCGGTTAAATAAGCCCCAATTGGCGCTGTTATTATCGCTGGAAAACCAATGGAAATGATCCGTTTGAAATGTATGTTACCCAGCCGCCAATTCTGTAACGTACCTGAAATCGCTGTAATGACGATTGACAGGGTACTTGTAGCAACGGCTTGTTGATAGTCATATCCTAAGGTTACTAATAAAGGTACAAGCACTGTACCACCACCGATTCCCAAAAAGCCGGCTAGGATTCCGGCGAATAAGCCAGCAGATGCGAAGATTAATAACTGGGTCGGTGTCATTTGTCATTGGTCTTATGGTGTCTTCCTATGGTGCGTTACGCTACGCTAACGCACCCTACGGCTTCTACAGGCTTCGTAGTGAGGGAACTTTAGCCCTCTCCGGCTAGGCGTTGAAGCACTAAAGTGCTCACTACAAACCCATTTACTTCTTGTGATCACAGGCTTCGTAGTGAGGGAACTTTAGCCCTCTCCGGCTAGGCGTTGAAGCACTAAAGTGCTCACTACAAACCCATTTACTTCTTGTGATCACAGGCTTCGTAGTGAGGGAACTTTAGCCCTCTTCGGCTAGGCGTTGAAGCACTAAAGTGCTCACTACAAACCCATTTACATCGCTAACTGCTTTGTTCGGGAATGGTGATATCTAACGATGTAACATTGTTCGACAGACTGGTTAAGGGGGGCTGAATCGCATCCGTATTCCCAACGACTAATGTAACCAGTTGATTGGGTTGGAGATATTTTTGCGCCACCCGTTGCACATCTTCAATTGTCGTCTCTTTCACTTTCTGCTGATAGCGGAAGAGAAAATCTTCGGGATACCCATAATATTCATATCGCATCAGCCGCGATAAGGTTTGGCTGGGATCTTGGAAGTTAAACACAAATGAGTTCAAAACTTGGTCTTTCGCCGACGCCAATTCTTCTGGGGTGACAGGGGTGGTGCGGATTTTCTCAATTTCTGAACGAATCGCTTGAATCAAGGATACGGTTGCTTCAGAACGAGTTTGTCCACCCGCAACAAACATGCCAGGATAATCGTGGCGAGGACTCCAGAAGCCATAGACGGAATAGGCTAACCCTTGGCGCGATCGCACTTCGTTAAATAAACGTCCACCAAACCCATTCAGGATTTGATTCATCACATCCAATGCCGGATAATCAGGATTATCAAATTCTCCGCCAATATGTCCCAGATACACATAACTTTGGGTGAGTTGGTTCTGCTCCACGACAAATAAACCCTCTTCCTTTGCCTGAGACGCAGAGGGTACCGTTACCTCTGGGGGAGGTGATGGGGGGTTCCAATTACCAAACTTCTCCTGAATCCGCGATCGCATCTGTTCGGAATCAAAATCCCCGACGATACCCAGAATCATCCGTTCGGGATGGAAATATGTCTGATAAAATTCCACCACATCGTCACGGGAGATATTGGCTAGGGTTTCATATTCGATGGTGCGGGCATAAGGACTCTGATCCCCATAAATCAGTTTAATAAATTCGCGACTGGCAATATCTTTAGGATCATCATTGCGACGGGCAATTTGTCCCGCTTGTTGCTTTTTCGCCAACTCCAGCTTATCTTCAGCAAAGGCAGGCTTTTGAATCACCTCAGCAAATAAGTCAAACACCATATCCACATCTTCGCTGAGGGCATTAAAACTAGCACTACCACTTGACGTGCTAATCCCTGTTTCCACAGACGCCGCCCGTTGTTCGAGTAACTGATTTAGTTGATCCGGTGAATGTTCTGTTGTCCCGCCTGTGCGGAGGACTTCTCCGGTAATATTAGCTAAACCCACCTGATCAGCCGGTTCCAAGCGATCGCCTGTACGAATCATCGCTGTGCCACTCACCAAGGGCAATTCGTGGTCTTCCATTAAATAGACAACGATACCATTATCAAGTTGATAGCGAGTATACTCCGGGATCTGAATTTCTGATAGAGGCGGAAAGGTTAACTCGGTATAATGCTTCGCCGTAGCCGCCACAGCAGGCGTGCGCGATACGACAACCAACAGCATTGTGGCAACCAGTAATCCAAACCAGCGCCAGACTTTTCGACGGAATCTGTTCAATGTAAGATTGCTCATTAGATAAATAGAGGGGAAAAATTAAAGTTAACGGCTCTGATTGTCATTCGTCATTGGTGCTTATGTCTTATGTAAGGGTTTGAGGAATATAGCAGCTACCTTGGCAGGTTAGGACATTCTTTACTGTTCCCTGTTACACACCGAGCGTGTTACCGAGCGAAGCCGAGGTGTTCCCTGTTCGCTATTGCCTATTGCCTATTGCCTATTGCCTACTCCCTGACATAAGACATAAGACTATTGACTCGATAACAATCGTCCAATGGTACGATTGTCGGGCGTGAATGTGGATTGAGCCACCCGTTGGATATCAGCCGGTGTAACTTTGGCGATTGCCTGGAGTTCATTAAACAGATTGCGCCAGTCGCCTGTTTTCACCTGATATTCCACTAAATTACGTGCCATTCCCATATTAGAATCGAGCGATCGCAATAAGCCAGCACGGGCTTGGGTTTTCACTCGTTCCAACTCTTGGGCTGAAACGGGTTCGGTTTTGAGTTGCTCAATTTCTTCTCCCAGGGCTGTCGCGACTTCTTCAACGGTATGTCCTGGTGCAGTTAGGGCATATAACAGCATCAGATTGGGATACTTATCTCCCGGAAACCCGCTAAATCCGGCAGCGGAGAGGGCGACTTGTTTTTCTTGAACCAACGATTCATACAGGCGAGAGGTGCGACCATCGCTGAGTAAACGCCCGATAATTTCATACACTACATGGTCAGGATGGGTACGAGAGGGTCGATGGTATCCTTCTAAATACCAGGGTTGAGACTGTAGTTCCAACGTCACCTCCCGCGTTTGTTGCTGGGGAGGTTCGACAATGCTGACTTCAGGGGCGGCGGGTTTTGCCTCATAGCGTCCGAAGTACGTTTGAGCCAACTCTTTAACCTCGTCGGGATCAACATCGCCCACTACCGCCATGGTTAATTCACTGGGAACATAGTGGGTTTCAAAGAATTGCCGCACATCGTCGCGAGTCAGGTTGCGGATGTCTTCGTCATACCCAATTACCGGACGCCGATAGGGATGAACTTGGAACGCGGTATCCAGAAACGCCTCGATCATTTGACCGATGGGCGAGTTGTCGGTTCGCAGACGCCGTTCTTCGAGGATCACCTCTTGTTCTTTATAAAATTCCCGAAACACGGGTTCCAGGAAGCGTTCCGACTCCAAAGACATCCACAGTTCCAGTTTGTTGGAGGGGAAACTGTAAAAATAAACTGTCGCATCGGCGGAGGTAGCGGCATTTAACCCCACACCTCCGGCTTGTTCAACAATTTGACCAAACTCATTTTGCTTAACCAAGCTAGCGGCTTGGGCTTCAACTTGGGCAAATTCTTCTTTTAATTCGGCAACCTTTGCCTCGTTCCCGGCTTTTTTCGCGGCTTTAATTTGTGCCGATAACTGATCCAAGCGGTTTAACAGGGGTTTTTCTGCCTGATAATTTCGGGTGCCGATTTGATTGGTTCCCTTAAAGGCTAAATGTTCCAGAAAGTGAGCCACACCCGTTTTGCCGACAGGTTCATCAACGCCACCGACATCAGCATAGGTAGCAAAGGAGACAACGGGGGCTTGATGGCGTTCTAGAACGATAAACTTCATCCCATTATCCAGGCTAAACTCTGTCACCTGGTCAACGACGCCATCCAAGTAAGGTTGGATTGATTCGGCGTTCGTCGGTGGAGTTTCGCTGCGAGCTAAAGCCCCCAACGGGATACTACTCCATACTAGAGTTACGACTAAGAACGCTCCGAGGATGGAGCGCCAGGGGTATTTTTTCAAGTGAACAGTCCAACGCAGAAAAGGCAAAATAGATCGATTCTTTGTCATTTGTCATTCGTCATTTGTCATTTGTCATTTGTCATACTCGCTCCCTTGAGAAGCAAGCTACGTCATTTGTCATTTTTAATGTTCTGGGTTAGGGGAGGCAAAATATCATAGGACGGACTTTATCTAGTTTAGCTCCCCCATCTCCCCCATCTCCCCCATCTCCCTCATCTTCCCCATCTCCCTCATCTCCCTCATCTTCCCCATCTCCCTCATCTTCCCCATCTCCCTCATCTTCCCCATCTTCCCTTACCATGCGGCTTGTCGTTCATGACAACTAACTTTTTGTAAATTTTCACCCGTTTGGGGGAAGAAATAACCTAGTGTAAAATACGTCTTATCTTAAAAGCGTGCCTTTTCTGGGATAGATAACCTGTTGCCCATAGCCCTTGCAACTCATTTTGGAGTCCAATGCGAATTTTACGTCAGCCCCCTCAATCAGAGACAGAGACAAAGCAGCGTATCCTAGATGCTGCCCAACGTTTATTTGCCAGTCGAGGGTATAACGGGACAACAACCCGTGACTTAGCGGCAAAAGCGGGGGTTGCTGAAGGGACTCTGTTTCGCCATTTTGAGAATAAAAAAGCCATATTAGTCGAGGTGGCGACCCAAGGATGGGTGGAATTGCTCACGGATTTGCTAACGGAATTGAGCGAAATGGGCAGTTATAAAGCCGTGGCGCAGGTGATGCGGCGGCGAATGCTGCGGATGCATGAAAATGCGGATATGATGCGGGTTTGCTTTATGGAAGCCCAGTTTCACCCCGATTTACGCGATCGCATCCAGTCAGAAGTCATTGCTAAAATGTCCGATGTGGCAGAAGCGTTCTTTGAAACGGCTATGGAGCGGGGGATCTATCGGCGGACTAATCCCAAGGTTGTGGCTAGGGTATTTTTAGGGATGTTTGCTGTGGCGGGGTTTAGCGATGAGACGATTATGGAACCGGGAGCCTCCCTCAAAGATGTGCAAGACATGGCAGAGGGTATTGCTGATATTTTCCTTAATGGTGTGTTAGCGAAGGACTAGGTATTAAGCATTAGGGAGAACGCTTGTCAATACTCGTTATACCAAGTTGCAGTCTAATATAAGAATTTCAAGATTTATAACTCTTGCCCACCCTACAACTACTGGCTGGTATACTCGTTGGAGTTTTCTGTGATGACTTCCTATGTCATTGAAGTGACTGACTTAGCCGTTGAAGAACTTAGGGCAATTCGTGCTTTTGATCGTCGCCCAATCCTTGACGCAATTCGCCAGCAACTCACCCATGAACCCACGGTGATAACAAGGAATCGCAAACGCCTTGAGCCTTTAGTACCCAGGTTTGAGACAGTTCCCCCCATTTGGGAATTGCGGGTGGGAGAGTATCGAGTCTTCTATGATGTAGATGAGGACGGAAAAATCGTTTACGTTCGAGCTGTTCGCCGGAAATCACCGGGACAAACTACAGAGGAGATCGTGGGATGAGACAGTTAACCCTAGAACAACTTTCTGAACAATTACAGGATTATGTGCGAAATGCTCAGGAGGAACAGATCCTGATTACCCAAAACGGTAAACCCATTGCCCTTTTTTTAGGATTGACAAACGTTGATCCGGAGCAATTGAATCTGCAACTCTCAGCAGAATTTTGGCAAATGATTAGTGATCGACGGCAACGTGCCACTATACCTTTGGCAGAAGTAGAGGCAATGTTTTAGTCACCTGGATAGGTTGGGTTGAACGACGTTAAACAAAAATGGAATTAGATTTTCTGAGATTCTTTGATGCTTGTGATCCGAGTAAAACTCTCGCGATCGCGAATCCTGAAGATCGTCAGTATTATATTGATTTTGCCTCAGTTCGCGGCGGTAAGATTATTGAGGCATTGAAACGGACGATTGTTTTGCGATCGCGTCTCAACCAACCGACTTGTCAACTGTTTACGGGACATATTGGCTGTGGCAAGTCTACGGAGTTACGCCGCTTACAAGCTGACTTAGAGGCACAGGGCTTTCATCTGGTCTATTTTGAATCTACCCAAGACTTGGATATGACTGATGTGGATATTACTGATATTTTACTCGCGATCGCGCGTCAGGTGAGCGAAAGTCTGGAAACCATCGGGATTAAGCTTAAACCGGGATATTTTCGCGATCGCTTTCAGGAGATTGCCGATTTTCTGCAAACCCCGATTGAGTTATCCCTGGAGGCGGGATTCTCGTTACCGGGAAACCTGGCTAAACTCACCGCCAAAACCAAAGAAAGTCCCCAGCTTCGTAGTCGCTTACGCCAATATCTAGAACCGCGCACCAGTGGGATTCTTGAGTCTTTGAATCAGGAAATCTTAGCCCGGGCAACGGAAGAATTAAAACGCCACGGAAAACGGGGATTAGTTGTCCTTGTTGATAATTTAGATCGGGTTCAAGATCGGCGCAATGATTCCGGACGCACTCAACCCGAATATCTGTTTGTGGATCGGGGTGAACAGTTAGGCAAACTCAACTGTCATCTAGTTTATACTATCCCATTGGCGTTGATTTTCTCCAATGATTATCAGGCTTTAACCAATCGCTTTGGCGGGGGAATCGCGCCGCAAATCTTGCCGATGGTGCCGATTCAGTTACGGGATGGGAGGGATTGTGATCAAGGAATTGCCCTGTTACAGCAGTTAATTTTAGCCCGGGCGTTTCCAGAGGTGACACCGGAGGAACGGTTGAATTTAGTCACTCAAATCTTTGATCATCAGGATACTTTAGACCGTTTATGTCGCATTAGTGGCGGTCATGTGCGAAACTTATTAGGGATGCTATTTCGCTGTTTGCAGGAACAAGATCCGCCGATCTGCCGCGATACTGTAGAGATGGCGATTCGGGAATATCGGGATAGTTTAGTCTTAGGGATTACTGATGATGAGTGGGAGTTACTGCGGCGGGTAAACCAAGAGCAACGGGTGAGTGGGGAGGATGGACATAAAACATTATTACGCAGTTTATTTGTGTTTGAATATCGCGATTCCCAAGGGCGATGGTTTGGGGTGAATCCAGTTTTGTTAGAAACCCGCCAACTGTAGAGACGTTGCATGCAACGTCTCTACAACGGTTATGAATCAACCTTTAACGTTATGACTGATTCCGATTATCCCGAAGTAGCGACACCTGATAATTCGCGATCGTTGAATACATTAATTCGGGCGATTAGCCTATCCAGTGGGCGGCAGTTTTCGCTGATTTTTGTCCGCTGTAATTATACCGAATTACAGGAGCAGATTTGCCAAGACTTACATCAGCACAGTGGGGTGGAGATTCGAGAATTGGTGTTGTCGCCGTCAACGAATACCCTCTACGGTGCGATTAAAACAGAAGTTGGAGATGAGCCGTTATCGGCGTTAATAATTTTGGGGTTGGAGAATGTTACTGATTTAGATAATCTCCTCCTAGCCACCAATCACATTCGGGAGGAATTTCGGAAAAACTTTAAGTTTCCCTTGGTTATTTGGGTGACGGATGAGGTATTGAAACAGTTTGTCCGGTTAATACCGGATTTCTATAATTGGGGCGCTCCGCCTATTTCCTTTTTTTTAACTTCAGCGGCGTTGATTGAGTTTCTAAATCGGGGAGTAGAGGCAGTATTTGCTCAGGAGTCGGTAGCGAGTTCAGAATTAGAATTAGCGCGGCAGGATTTACAAGGGCGAGGTGAAGAAGTCGGGGCAGATTTAGCGGCAGGGTTAGAGTTTGTTTGGGGCAGGGAGGCTTATTTTCAGGATAACCTAGATGACGCCATTGTTCATTATCAACGGAGTCTTTCACTGGGGGAATCACCGCCCAACCAGCATCCTGAACAGAAAGGGATGATCTGGGTTCATTTGGGTTTATGTTCTTGGCGTCAAGCCCAGTTGAATCGGGCGGAAAAACGCCGCTATTGGCAGGAGGCGAGGGATTATTTTCAGCAGGGAATAGCCGTATTTGAGGGAGTGCAACGTCCGGATTTAGTCGCGCAATTTATCGGGGAGTTGGGGGAGGTTTTACAACGGTTAGAAGCGTGGGATGAGTTACAGGAATTAGCGGAAAAAGGGTTAAGGTTACATCACGTTTATGGAAGTGAGCGACAACAGGCGCAGGATTATGGCTTTTTAGCAGAAGTGGCGCTGGCGCGAGGGAATTGGCAGGAGGCGAAACGATTAGCAAATCAGGCATTACACTGTAGAGACGTTGCATGCAACGTCTCTACAAATGTATCGAATAAGGGACACAGTTTATATCTATTCCTCTTAGCTAAAGCCCAGCAAGGATTAAATCAAATTCCGTCCGCGATTGAGACATTGGAACGGGTGAGAGTTGAAACCCATCCCCAGGATAATCCCCAGGTTTATAGTGATAGTTTAAAGGAACTGCAACGGCTCTATTTTAATCAGCAGGACTATTTAAAGGCATTTGCGATTAAGCAAGAACAAGGGTTAGTAGAAAGTCAGTTAGGCTTGCGGGCATTTATTGGCGCGAGTCGTCTGCAACCCTTACCGGGAGAGTCTCAGGATAAGGTGGCGTTGGAGATTACGGCGTCGGGAAGAGGGCGGGATGTGGAGCGTTTAATCGGTAGAATTGCCCGTGATGATTGTAAGTTAACCGTGATTCATGGGCAATCCGGTGTGGGAAAAAGTTCGATTGTGAATGGGGGATTGGTGCCAGCGTTACGGCAGAAAATGGTGAAGGCGTTGGATGTTTTACCGATTCCTGTGCGGGTTTATACGAATTGGGTGGAAGAATTGGGGCGGTTATTGGTAGAGGGAGAAACCTCTCCCCCAACCCCTCTCCTACAAGGAGAAGAAACCTCTCCCCCAGCCCCTCTCCTACAAGGAGAGGGGAGAAGAGAAGAAGATAGAAACGAACAAGATAGAAACGAACAAGGGAGAAATGAACAAGGGAGAAACGAACAGGGAATAAATCTTTTAAATACTCCCCCCTTCCCTACGAGGGAAGGGGGGCTGGGGGGGTTAGGTTCCCCCGCTGCTATCCTCGAACAACTACAACAAAATGAACAGCGCCATCGGTTAGTGGTATTGATTTTTGATCAGTTTGAGGAGTTCTTTTTTGTTTGTCAGGATACTGCTGTCAGAAAACCCTTTTTTGAATTCCTCAGTGATTGTCTGAATCTCGCCTATGTGAAAGTTATTTTATCCCTGCGGGAAGACTATCTCCATTATCTGTTGGAGTGTGAACGTCTGGCGCGGATTGATGTAATTAATAATGATATTCTGAATAAGAGTAATCGCTATGAGTTGGGGGATTTTGCCCCAGAGGATGCCCAGGCGATTATTGAACAGTTGACCGCGCGTTCTCAGTTTCATCTGGAGTCGGAATTAGTTGAGCAGTTGGTGCAGGATTTAGCCGGAGATACGGGGAAGGTGCGCCCGATTGAATTGCAAATTGTTGGGGCGCAATTGCAAGCGGAGGGGATTACTAGCCTGGCTGAGTATCGCCAACGGGGGACAAAGGATGAGTTGGTGAAGCGGTATGTGGAAGCGGTGATTCAGGATTGTGGGAAAGAGAATCAACGAGTTGGGGAGTTGGTGTTGTATTTGTTGACGGATGAGAAGAATACTCGTCCCCTGAAGACTCGTAGTGATTTGATAGCGGAGTTAAGGGCATTACCTTTAGATGGGGTGATGGATGTGCCGCAGTTTGAGTTAGTGCTGAAGATTTTGGTGGATTCTGGGTTGGTGGTGGAAGTGCCGGAAAAGCCAGAGGATAGATATCAGTTAGTGCATGATTATTTAGTTGAGTTTATTCGCCAGCAGGAAGGGTTTGGCATTGTTGCCGAATTAAAAGCGGAACGGGAGAAACGGCGGCGGAGTGAGGAACGGTTTAAGGTTTTTCAACAGAGACAAAAGAAAGTTGTACGCAGTGGAATAGCTGCTCTCAGTGTTGTCTGGCTTTTAGTCTTTGTATTGGGGGGTTTGGCGTTTACCGTTAATCGCAGCTTAAAGATAGCTCAAGGTGACTTAGCGGAAACGGAACAAAATGCAGAACAGGCGAAAAAGGAAGCTGAACAGGAAAGGGAAAAGACGAACAAGGCACAAGAGAATAGAAGAATAGCTGAGGAACAAGCTGAAGTGAAAGAAGCCCTAAGCAAAGAACAAGCGGCAAAAAGACGGGCTGAATCCGTCAAGCAACAGGCAGAACGAGAGGTAACCAAAGCCCAGGAACGGGAAAAACTCGCCAATGCCAATGTGAATCAAGCAGAGAAAGAACTCGCCGCAGCCCAGGCGGAACGGGATAGAGTCAATCGAGAAGCCGAAGCGAAGATTCAGGATGCAGATGAACGGGTAACTGATGCGAAGCGAAGAGAAGCGGAGGCAAATCAGAAAGTACAAGAAGCTGAGGTGGCTTTAAACGTAGCAGAGGAGAAACGTAAAGAAACTCAGGCAGGGACTAAACTAGAGCGAGCTGGTGTTGCAGCGATTAAACAATTTGAATATCAGGAAATAGAAGCATTGATATCAGCTATGGAGGCGGGGCAAGAATTAAAAGAGTGGGTTAAAGATGGTCGCCCCCTAGAAAAGTATCCTGCTGCTAGCCCACTTTTGACACTCCAGACCATCCTAGACAATATTTGGGAACGTAATCAACTCCAGCATCAGGGTGATGTCTGTGCTGTAGCCTTTAGCCCCGATGGTGAGCAAATCCTGACTGGCTCAGTATACAAAACCACCCGCCTCTGGGACTGGCAAGGGAGACAGATTGCTGAATTTCCAGGCAGTTATGGAACTCTCAGCCCCGATAGGCGCACCATTGCCCTGATTCAAAAGGATAAAGTTGTGTTAAAGCCAGGTTACCGCAATTTAGATGAACTCTTGGCACGAGGGTGTGATTGGCTCCAGGATTATCTGGCGACGCATGAGGAGGCGCGGGAGCGGTTGCGCGTTTGTCGAGAGTAGAGGATGGGGATTGGGGATTAGTTTCACCCGTACCGTAGGGGCGCACCGACGTGCGCCCTCAAATCCCGGCTTGCGCCTGTGATGATGTGCGCGTCCAAAAACCAGTACACCCATCTCATCCGGGTAAACCAGACAACCGGGCTACATTCAAGATAATCAGCGTGGGTGCGATCTTGAATGTAGCTAGATTAGGGCACGATAATATCGTGCCCCTACCTCATGAATTGTCCCGCTCTGTAGGGGTATGGCATTGCCGTACCCGATTCTCTCAAACTATAGCGAGGAACGAGCTTTAGAATCTGGACAGATGCTTCGTTTCGTTCCTCCGCTTCGCTCCGGACTCCACTCAGCATGACAAATTCTACCTTAGACTGCAACTTGGTATTAATTGGTGGATTAGCATCGTAGGGGCGCATGGCGTGCGCCCATTCCAACAGTAAAATCTATCCCACAATTTTAACTGTGTCAGTCCACTACAAACGATGACGCGACTGGACAACCCTGTAAGCCTCGACTGGGCAAATTGCCCGAAAAACTGGCATCCTATTATATAGATGAACTCAACGTCAGTATTCAGTCATCTATCTTTTAGCTTATCTGTGATCACTAAACCCTAGCACCGACTGAATCCGGATTGGCTCATCTATCCACAGAACCCTTTCAGGATAACGATTATGCCCTACCAAAATATTAGCGCGACGCTTTCGGACGAAGATAAAACCGCGATTAAAGCCGCTATCAACACCATTGAGGAAAAACTCTCATTCTTAGTCAACCTCAGTGTTGACGAACGCCGCAAGCTGTTTAAAATGGGCGATAAAAGCTTAGGCTTTGTCCAAAATAGTTTAAATATAGCCCAGTCGAATCCGGATATTCTGCCCAATAGCTTTGATGTAAACGAATTTGTCCAGGATTATCAGTTAGCAATGGCGCTGGGGGAAATTTTCTTAGAGTTGCGCCAACTCACAGAAAAGGTAGATGATACGCTGCTAGCGGTGGGGAGTGAGGCGATGACGAGTAGTTTAGAGGTTTATGACTATGTGAAGACAGCAGCTAAACGCACTCCCGGTTTAAAGGCGGCGGCGGAAGAATTAGGAGAACGGTTTAAGGCGATGAAGACAAAGACACCCAAGTCAGATAAAGAGTCAGAAACAACAACTTAAGCGGCTGAGGGGTATAGTATTACCGATTGAGGTTAGGACAATAAAATTGGGTGAAAAGGCAACAAGCAACAGACAATGGGCAACAAAGGAATGTTCTAACCTATCCCCGTAGTGCTATTTTTGGAAAAGCACAATTATATAAGTATACAAAAGGTTAAAGAAGTATTGCGGCTTTAGCCTTATTTTTATGTGGTTTAGGTTTGACTGCGCTACATTCCGGTTGTAGAGACGCGCCATGGCGCGTCTCTACAAAATGGGGAGGCGATGGATTCTGTTGACGAGTATTAAAGATTCGTCAGCGAGTACCAAAGACTCGTCAATGAGTATCAAACACTCGTCAGCGAGTATCAAACACTCGTTAGCGAGTACCAAACACTCGTCAGTGAGTATCAAACACTCGTCAATGAGTATCAAACACTCGTCAATGAGTATCAAACACTCGTCAATGAGTATCAAACACTCGTCAATGAGTATCAAACACTCGTCAATGAGTATCAAACACTCGTCTGCGAGTATCAAACACTCGTCAGTGAGTATCAAACACTCGTCTGCGAGTATCAAACACTCGTCAGTGAGTATCAAACACTCGTCTGCGATGAATCAAGCGCAAGCCTTCATCCGGATCAACTTAAGCCAAAACCCTTGCCAATTCTGGTTTACAGCTATTCAATGGAAGCATAGCCTCAACCGAGGCATTTTCTGATTTAAAGTAACGAAAGTATCTTGACTTCCCCCGGTTTCAGACGCGCCATGGCGCGTCTCTACATTGCTTCAGATGATATTATCCCTGAACCAACTGTCGTGCTTGTTGAATCCAGGCGGCGACTTGATCAACTGTCGGACTCAGATCACGCCGTTGCATTGTTGCTACTTGCAGTCGTAAAATTTGCTGGTGTAACTTGTGAGTCGGTGTTTGAGCAAGCTGCTTGACGGAAATAATGCCTGCGTGCAGCAATAACCCACAGTAGTCATAGCCAATACTGGGGACGCGGGCTAAATCAGCCAGTGCAACCCATTTATGCACATATTGTGCCTTGATTTGTAGTTGATTAGCTAACGCTTGTTGAGATTGGCGATTATTTGCGACTTTGAGGAGTTGATCTGTTGTTGTAATTCCCTGTTGCTGAAGTTTAGCCCAATCTTCTTTACTCAATCCAGGAAGATATTCAATAGCGCGATCGCGGACGGGGATACTACGGTGAGGGTTTTTGGGTTGATTAGACATTCTGGGGATTAAAGAACAGGTGCTTACGATGATAAAACTTTAATAATCAAGGGCTAAAGCCCTGACTACAAACTACTGCCTATTGCCTAATAATAATGAAGGGCTAAAGCCCTGACTACGAACTACGAACAAAACCGCAAACCGCGATACCGCGATACACTGATCCAGAGAGCATCTAGAGTAATTACAGTTGTCATGACCAATCGCCTTGCCCAATGCCAAAGCCTTTATCTGCGTAAGCATGCGGAAAATCCTATCGATTGGTGGTCCTGGAGTGATGAAGCTTTATTCACTGCTAAGACGGAAAATAAGCCGATTTTCCTGTCCATTGGTTACTCAAGCTGCCACTGGTGTACGGTGATGGAAGGGGAAGCCTTTTCTGATCCGGCGATCGCGCAGTACATGAATGCCAATTTCTTACCGATTAAGGTAGACCGCGAAGAACGCCCGGATATTGATAGCATTTATATGCAAGCGTTGCAGATGATGACGGGTCAAGGGGGTTGGCCCCTAAATATTTTTCTGACGCCAGAGGATCGGGTTCCTTTTTACGGCGGGACGTATTTCCCTGTGGAACCGCGCTATGGGCGTCCGGGCTTTTTACAGGTATTACAAGCGATTCGCCGCTTCTATGATGTAGAAAAGACCAAGCTGCAAAACTTTAAACAAGAAATTCTTGGTCATCTACAACAGTCGGTTCTCCTCCCCGCTTCCGGACAACTCACGGCTGAATTACTGCGCCAGGGAATGGACAAGACAATCCGGATTGTAGATAGTGGGAGTTATGGACCGAGTTTTCCGATGATTCCCTATGCGGATTTAGCCTTGCGGGGAATTCGTTTTGAGCAGATGACCGAAGTTGATGCCTACCAAGCGTCGCGATCGCGTGGGTTAGATTTAGCTAAAGGGGGAATCTATGATCACGTCGCGGGCGGCTTTCATCGCTACACCGTAGACGCCACTTGGACGGTACCCCACTTTGAAAAAATGCTCTACGATAATGGGCAGATTGTCGAGTATCTGGCGAATCTGTGGAGTGCGGGGATTAAAGAAGCTGCATTTGAACGGGCAATATCGGGAACCGTGCAATGGTTGACACGGGAAATGACGGCATCGTCCGGTTATTTTTACGCCGCCCAAGACGCCGATAGTTTCACCGAACCCAGCGCCGCCGAACCGGAAGAAGGGGCATTTTATGTCTGGAGTTATGCCGAATTGCAACAACTCCTCACCGATAAAGAATTGGCAGAATTGCAAGAACAATTTACAGTGACCTCTGAGGGTAATTTTGAAGGACAAAATGTATTGCAGCGCCGTTATTCGGATCAGTTAAGCGATAGCTTAGAAACGGCATTAACCAAACTATTTACTGCCCGTTATGGTTCCCCTCCCAATACTTTAGAAACCTTTCCCCCCGCCCAAAACAATCAGGAGGCAAAAATGGGGAATTGGTCAGGTCGGATTCCGGCGGTTACGGATACGAAAATGATTGTGGCATGGAATAGCCTGATGATTTCTGGTTTAGCCCGGGCGTATGGTGTGTTTCGCAAACCCGAATATCTGGAATTAGCCACAACAGCCGCTAAATTTATTCTGGAGAATCAATGGGTTGATCAGCGTTTCCATCGCTTGAATTACGAAGGTCAAGCGTCTGTCTTGGCACAGTCGGAAGATTATGCGTTATTTATTAAAGCGTTATTAGACTTGCATCAAGCCTCACTAGGATTAGCAACGGCACAGGAGTCTTCCCAATCGCCAATCCCGGATAGTTGGTTAGAGGAGGCGATTAAAGTACAGGAGGAATTTGACGAATATCTGTGGAGTGTGGAACTCGCCGGCTACTATAACGCTGCTAATGATAGTAGTGGGGATTTATTGGTACGGGAACGCAGTTATACCGATAACGCCACCCCAGCGGCGAATGGCGTCGCGATCGCGAATTTGGTGCGTCTAACATTACTCACGGAAAACTTGGCTTATCTGGATCGCGCAGAAGTTGCCCTGAATGCGTTTAGTAGTGTAATGAACCAGTCACCCCAATCTTGTCCCAGTCTGTTTACAGCTTTAGATTGGTTCCGCAATTCTACCCTAATTCGCACCAGTGTGGCTCAGATTTTATCCCTAATGACGCAGTATTTTCCGGCGACTATGTATCGATTAGAACCCAGTCTTCCGGAGAATGCCGTTGGCTTAGTTTGTCAGGGACTCAGTTGTAAACCTACGGCTCATACTCAGGAACAACTATTAGCACAAGTCGAGAAAAGTCAAAGCCGGGGCTATTGACGTGAGCAAGTTTAATTGATGCAGATGGGTCGCCCCTACAAGGTTTCCACAGGTGCGATCGCGTCGTCTATCCTGGCTTATCCATAATTGGTTAAATTTGTCAAGATTGTGGTGATAGGAATTTTCCGCTTCAGGGGTGACAAAGTATTAATCGTCAACTGTGTGATGGAAAGCCCAAGGAGTGCGTGAAAACTGACAGCATTTTTTATCGCTTGTTCAAAGGGTTTCCCAGTATCTTCTTTGAACTGATTAGGAACGCTATATCTGCTGTAACCCCCGAAAAAACCGCGACACTGAGGTTGTAAAAAATTGTAAATTTAGAGAATTATTTTCGTAGACTCGGTTAAGATTGAGTTGGATAGCATAATAGCATAAGTGAGTGGTTAGAGGAATATAGAAAACGTGAAAATTGAAGAAAGATCATTTCAAGATATAGTTTCAAATCAAGATATAGTTTCAAAGTCCATAAGTGCAACTCCCCAAACTAGATCTAAACTGTGGGCAGGAATATTGAGATATGCAAAAGTAAAGACAATGGTAGAAGTTGGTGTATGGAAAGGAGATTTTGCGAAAAACATCCTGGAACAATGTGAATTTATTGACCGATACTACATGATTGATCCTTGGGCAAATCTACCCGATTGGAATAAGCCAGCTAACGCAGTTCAAGAAGTGTTTGAAAATATCTATGAGGAAGCGATGAGCAAAACAGCGTTCGCTTCCTCAAAAACAGTTATTCTGAGAGGTAGAACGAAAGAAGTTATTGATAGCATTCCAGAGAACTCGCTTGATTTTGCATACATAGACGGCGATCACACGTTGCGAGGCATAACCATTGATTTGATTAAGCTGTTGCCTAAAATAAAGGAAAGCGGACTTATTGGCGGTGATGACTTCATAAAAAACCCATGGTATCACGGTATTCACTTCGAGCCTACTCTTATATGTCCGTTTAGCATCTATTTCGCAGAAGCAATGGATCTACCAATTCTTGCTTTGCCCTTTAATCAGTTCTTAATCCAAAAAAGAGTTGATGCTTCTTTTTCATTTATCGACATAACAGGTAATTATAGCAATATCTCTCTCAAGGAATTTCATCCCTGGTCTGGGAAATACGACATCAAAAAGAAGGTAAAGTTAGCATTAGCAAATATTGGTCTTATCAAATAAGTGTGAATAGGAAAAAGAGACAAACAAGAAAACAAATAAGAAAAGCCATAAAAAAACAACTGCAATACATAAAGAGAAACTTGGGAAGTATAGACGCGCTAGTCAAGGCAGGGTCTAGCTTTGAGGCGTTGAGTCGTACTGAATATAAGAACCTGTTGGTGGTTAGCGAAATCTACCGCCAGCTTGCGTTGGATGCACAATAATGAAGTTCATAGAATTGAGCATAGAATAGTAAATCTGAGTCAACCCCATATTCGTCCAATATAGTTAGAGGCAAAGCAGGAGTTCCCGTAGAATTTGGAGCGAAAATATCGGCAAGTGTAAGAGATGGATACGTGTTTTTAGACCGTATCAGTTGGGAGAACTTTAATGAATCTGCCGATTTAAGTTTATCCGACTTATTCAGCAGACCCTAATTAACCAATCTCCAGAACAAGCCGAGATGTATGAATTCACATCCCGTGAAATTAAGGAACTGTCATTTCGACTCGATGGGTTGTTTGTGCCGAAGAATGAACAATCGAACGAACCCTTTTATGTGGTCGAGGTTCAGTTTCAACCCGATGAGAATTTATATTATCGTGTATTTACGGAACTGTTCATTTTTCTGAAACAATACAAACCGACCCATCAATGGCGGGTTGTGGTCATTTATCCCACTCGTCGGATTGAAAGGGAACAACCCTTACACTTTAGGGAACTTTTCAGCCGGGTTACTCGGATATACTTAAATGAGTTAGGAGAGGAGGCATCGGATTCTTTGGGGGTTAATGTTGTTAAGCTAGTGATTGAGAGGGAAAAGACAGCCCCGGAACAAGCAAAGCGCTTGATCGAACAAGCCCAAGCCCAGATAACTGATGAGACGACTAAACAGAATCTGATTGATTTAATCGAGACAATCATCGTTTACAAATTACCGCAAAAAAGCCGAGAGGAGATACAAGCTATGTTCGGGTTAAGTGAACTCAAACAAACCAAGGTTTATCAGGAAGCGCAAGAAGAAGGCAGACAAGAAACCAAGTTAAAAGCCATACACCGCCTAATGCAGTTAGGTTTGAGTGGGGAGATGATTGCTGAAGGATTGGATTTGCCTGGGGAAGTGGTTCAACCAGCCGCACGGTTATTTGCCCAACAAAATGTTATGGCTTTTATTGAACTGTTACAGGATCAACGATCGCTTTTTTCGCCTCAAGACTTGGCTGATTTGGCTGAGTTAATTGAACCGTTACCCGATAAGATAGAAGATCTATCTGAGGCGATCGCACAATGGTGTAAGCAGGATGGACATTCCCCACAGCGTCAGGCTTGGCGTGATCTTGTCTCCGGGAAGGTGAATGCGATGGTGGAGGAATTATTGGCGACGAATCTTGCATCCCTGGAAACCTTGGAACCTTCGGTTAATAAAGCAAACCTACAACAGGCGATTGAGTAGGGTGGGCATTGCCGTGTCCTATTCTCTCAAACTCTGTACCGTAATCCGTGTACCTGCGATGCAAAGCTGGAAACGTTAAGGGATGAGGATGAACCGTTCAACCAAATAACGCTGAAACTCCACCCCTTGACGCTCGACAATCTCCGTATTATAAACCTGAAAACCAAACCTTTTAAACAACCCCAAACTAAACTCACTCGCTTCTGCATATAAGCGCTGAATCCTGTGACATTTAGCATAATCCAAGAGAATGTCCATCAGCCGAGAACCAATCCCTTGATGGATGCGATCGCGCCGCACATAAGCTGAGAGAATATGACCATCATCGGCTATTCCCGCAAAGCCGAGAATCCCCGTTTCATCCACCGCCACAAATGTCGTCCCTGACAAAATGAACGTCCGAAACCCAACCCTATCCTCAGCAAACGACGCCCAGCTACGGGTTTGAGCATCAGAGTAGAATTGAGGCGCGATCGCGAGTACCGTTTCTTGATACAGTTTGGCTAATTCGGGACTATCCCAGGCTTGAGCAATCCGAATCTTCATAACCTCTAAGTAAGTGGGTGGACACAATTAAATAACGAGCATTCAAGGGATGATATAGAAGAAACAAAATTGTACTCAGGCTTAACCAAAATAACCACGCCCCCGCCGATGCATTTTCTAACGGACTAGGGAGAAGCATCCCCCGAAAGACCAATTCTTCGCTAAATGCTGGGAAAACCAAGGTTAAAGAGAACTGAGTCCATCTGAAATCGCGATAACGACCCTACTCTCCTGGCTAGGATAGACCCGCATTTCTCACACAAAGAGCGATCGCAAACTCTAAAAGCCTTGGCAGACAGCGATTTGACCTCAGTTAGCTCCTCCAGTCACACATAACAGTGTGTTGTTCCTTCAATACTCTAAATCCGAGTCCTCCTTAACA